>CAZZLA010000033.1:0-10237 GCA_964655035.1 uncultured Candidatus Bathyarchaeia archaeon
GGTTTCCATGTTTTTCCTATGAATTCGTAGTATGTGTTTAGGTGCATTACTGCGGTTTTCTTTGTGTTGTTGCACCATTTTTTGTAGTTTGCTAAGAATTCTTTTGCTTCGTATGGGTTGTTTATGTCGGATGTTTTTGCGATTTGTATGAGTTTGCTTTTTATGGTTCTTATTGTTTCGTTGCTTCTTCCGTTTAGGCGTTGATTTTCAAGGTATGCATAGAATTGGGCGGGTACCTCGTGAAACGGGGTAGGTACACAATCACCCGCCCACAGCCACAGCGTTTGGAATCGCCAAAACAGAAATTCTACCATTACAAATAGAGATGTTTATGCTGCTTCCGAACGGAGTCCCCGTTGTCCCCTTTGAAACGCCTGGTTCAAAAGCACTTGCAAACGCAGTCCAAAAAAACATCGCAAACTACGACGCCATCCTACTTGAAAACCACGGCATCGTAACCGTTGGCCCAACTATTGAAGCAGCTTGTAGCCTGAACGAAATGGTAGAAGAAGCCGCCAAGATACAGCTTTCCGCAATGACAATAGCTGGCAGAGACGCAATGAGTTTGGCTGAGCTAAAGGAAAAGTTCAAAAAACAGAACACCGTAGAATAGCAGAAAACAGCAGGAAGATAAGGCAGTGGCAGAAGCAAAAACACCCAAAGATTTCTTCGAAAAAGTTTTACCCAGCAGATTCAAACCAGACAAATCCGCAGACATCGACATTACAGTTCAGATAAAAATTACAGGTCCCAACGGAGGCAACTGGGTAGTTACAATAAAAAACCAAGAACTGGAAGTTAAAGAAGGGACGCATTCTTCGCCGACACTCTCGCTTGAGATGGAAGAAGCCGATTACATGAACGTGGTCAACGGTAAAATGAGCGGGGAAAAAGCCTTCTTAACAGGGAAACTCAAGTTTAAAGGCAACGTAGTGCTCGCTTTGAAGTTAAGGGAAACAGGATTTCTGTAAGGCCCACTTCATTTTCTGTTTTTGTTAACTGATTTTAACATGTGCCGAGATAGAAAGGAAAACGTCGGAGGCATGGTATTGTTCTCTTCAATGTTGATTAAAAAAGTGTTCATTTCAGTTATGCTTGCACCCATACTACGTTTTGTGTGATTCCTAAAAGCGTCATAAGACGCGTAGTCCTGATGAAATGAAACTATTACTGAGTCGTATCCCAAGCCAATTCCACGGTGGATTAGGACAAGCCCAAAGGGGTTTTTTCCCATTCTGTCAGGATGCTCCTTCTTAAATCCTTCAATTTCATGGTCTGCTACTTTGGGGTCTAGTTTAATGAAGTTCATAGCCATTATGCTGTAGCCTATTTTGCTGAAGTCTGGAATTATAGTGTATTCTTTAATGTAACCTTCTTTTTCCAGTTTAGTTCTAAGCCTTGTTGTGGTTGGCTGTGATGTTCCTATTGCTTTAGATAGTTCCCTGTCGCTTCTTCTAGAATTTTTCAGAAGTTCAGAAATTAATTTCCGTTCTATTTCTTTCAATTTTTAGCTCCCTTTACCTAATTATAATCGTTCTGGGTAATACTAATGTACTGTTTTTAAAATATTCACCGCTCTTCCTTATTAACTTGCAGCGAAAACGTCGCTTAAATCATTCAAGCCCAAACTTTTCTGTTACTTCTCTTAGCAGATTCTCCTCACCTATCTTGACGGCTTGGGGCTCCTCGATTCGCAAGATTGCCCGCAAAGCCTCACCATCAAGGTAGCAAATTAGACTCCGCAACTCCTCTCTGGCAACTTCAAAATGAGCCCTAAGCAAATCGGGGTTTTCACGTAATATTCCAGCAAGCGCGCATATCGCGGGTGTTTTCAGGTACCACTCAACCTTTCCAGTTTGGAAGTTTACGTCAAAAGTAAAGGGTCCAGCTCTGCAGGTTTCAGGCTTGACCAGATGCTCCAGGCATTTTCCAGTTTTTTGTTAAAAAACAGGCAAAAACCAAGTTTGTCCACCGCGCGCGCTATTTACGCGGGCTATGAAGATTTAAGAGACAAGGACTTGTACGATAAAGTCATAGCCTACTTAGCGGAGTAGCTCTGGTTTATTCAGTTCGTTTCGACACATATTTATTCCGTCTTCCACAATTCAGGGTAGGTGAAGAATGCAGTTATGTTGAAAGATGTTGTCAAGGATTACGAGTTCCATGAAGAAATGTCAGTGAATGAGCTTGTCAGCCAGATGGAGCAAGCGTGGGGTTTTACCGCTGGAAAAGTCTCTGTGGGCATAAGCATCCTAGAGCGCATGTTCAAAACGCGGAACTGCGTTAATTTTCTCTCTTTCACTGCAAACCTCGTGGCGACAGGCACCCGGGGCGTGTTCAAAGAAATGGTAAAACGGAAGCTGGTAGATGTTGTCATTACGACTTGTGGCACACTGGACCATGACATAGCGCGGTGCTGGAGAAATTATTACAAGGGCTCCTTCGTCATGAACGATGCTAAGCTGCATGATAAAGGCATAAACCGCCTAGGCAACGTGCTGGTTCCAAACGACAGCTACGGCATAATAATAGAGCAGAAGATGCAAGCCTTGCTGGAGAGCCTTTGGAAAGAGGGTATACGAGAATTTTCAAGCAGCCAACTTTGCCGCGAGATAGGCTTGCGCTGCTGCAACGAAAGCTCAATCCTCTACTGGGCAGCCAAAAACGAAATACCAGTTTACGTGCCCGGAATTACGGATGGCGCTGTAGGCTACCAAACGTGGCTTTTTAGCCAAGACCACAACTTCAAAATTAATTTGCTGAAAGATGAAGGAGAAATAAACAACTTGATTTTCACAGCGAAAAAGACAGGTGCGTTAATTGTCGGCGGAGGCATTTCGAAGCACCATACGATATGGTGGAACCAGTTCAAAGACGGCTTGGATTATGTCGTGTACGTGAGCACGGCTGACGAATGGGACGGCAGCCTCTCTGGCGCAAGACCGCGGGAAGCAGTGTCTTGGGGAAAAATAAGCGAGAAAGCTAAGCGTGTGATGGTTGAGGGGGATGCTACCCTGTTGTTGCCTGTTATGTTCAGCTCGCTGCTAAGTAGGCTCGGCAAAGCTTAAGCTACACCCTTAAAAAGCCACGAAAAGTCTGGTGCCTCTCGCATTGTTTTCACTCTTTCGTTGAGCGCGTGCGTTACAAGCGGCAAAGCAATAGTCGCATCGCAATAGCACACCGCACGCGTGCCGCTTTCACTGTTGATCTTGCCCCAGCTGATAGCCTCTTCCAAAGTGCAGCCTGACAATCCGCCCCATTGTGGCGCGTCGGCGGTTATCTGTATGGAGTATTTGTGCGGGTAATAGTACTCCTGCAAGCCTTTGCGGAGGTGCCCGTCTCTGCCCGGCACGCCTTGGTCGTTGGTTTGAGGTGAAACTGATATAGCAATGAGTTGTGTTAGGTCTTTGGGCACTCCGCCGCCGATGTAGATTACACCTACGTCTTTGGTTTTGGTGCCTATGGTGACGAACTGGTCGAATTCTTTTACGCTGTCAAGGATTACGTTGTGTCCTTGGTTTTTAGCCATGAGAAAGGTTTCTCCGTATGCGCTGTCAACCATTGCTGGGCTGAAGATTGGGACGCCGTTTTCGTAGGCGACTGCGGCTATGCTTGGGATTTTTTTCTGGCTGAGGTATTTGCCGAGGAGATAGAAGAATTCTGCGGATGAGTAGAGGTAATCGGTTTTAAGAGTCATGACGAAGTCTGTAACGAGTTCTTCCATTTTGCGGTAGTCGGTTTCTTTGCCGAAGACATCATAGTATCGGTTAACGTCCGCTTCTAACAGCGCCTCGTCATCCACAATGTGGCTGCCCTGCCAGTAGCCGAAGCCCATCGCGTCAACGATGTCCTCGGACACGTTAGCGCCCGTTGAAACCAGCACATCAATAAAACGCTTCTCCATAAGCCAGTTGACTATGGTCCATTGACCAGCGGTGCTCATGGAACCCGCGAGGCCCAGGACTATCGTTAAGTCTTTTGCCTTCACCATGTTTTCCCAGACATCTACAGCTTCGCCCAGTTTCCTTCCCTGATAAGCGGTTCGGCTCATTTCAGCCAAAAGTTGTGAAATGCTTTTTTCTTTAACCTTAATTGGTTCTAATTTCTTGTTGAAGTATGATTCGCTCATACGCTTTTGCCCCGTTGTAGATTAGGTGACTCGTATATGAAATTTGTCATTCTGAAAGTGCGCAATCACACATCTGCGCTCTCACTGGTTTTTCGGTTTTCAAAAGAAAACTGAAAACATTTTTAGGAAACAACGTGAATGAAAACTACGGAGTTTTAAGGAGATTTTTAAATGGCTAAGAAAAAGGCTGTAAAAAAAGAAGCGAAGCCAGTAAAGCCAACTCTTGCGCCCATCATGTACATGGACCATGACAAAAACTAGCATATTCATGTAGAACTGCCAGGAGTGAAAAAAGAGGACGCTGAACTTGAAATCTCAGATCAAAGCTTCTGCGTAAGAGGCGAAAGAGCAGACATTGAACTTCTCGGCTGCTACGTTCTAACACACGCGGTAAACGCGGAAAAAGCCAAAGCCAAATTCGACAATGGCTTATTGACTATCGAAATCCCAATAAAAAAAATCCTAAAAGGAAAAAAGATAGCAATAAACTAAACCAGCCACCAAACCCTCCTTTTTTAATTTTCTCAGTCCAACAACCCAACCACTAAAAAGCCAAACATCCAAACTCCAGTTCAACCTATAAATAGAGAGGGTATAGAAAAAGTTTCACGTGATAGAACCACGTTAGCTAAACAAAAAAAGAAAGAGAAGGGAACTATTTGCCCATAACTTTTTTGGCTGCGATTTCTATGTCTTCAGATTTGATGGTTTTGCGTCCAGCGTGCATGGCAAAATCTAATGCTTCTTTTGCGATTTTAATGCCGATTTCCTCTAGCTCCTTCGCAAGTTCTTTCGCTGCGGCTTCACTTACTCTGTCGGCTCCTGCTTTCTTGCATAATCTGTGCATGGGAGCTACAGCTAATTCTAAATCAGTCATAAAGACTTCTCCGTCGCTTCTTTTTCTTTTTAAAGCTGTATTTAACCTTTTTTGTCTTTTACTTCTTTAAATTACCGCTGGTAATCAAAGGTCTTCACATAAAGAAGAAAATTATAAAAACGCCTCGGCTAAATAATGCGGCTAAGGGCTAAAGCATAAAGTTGATGAAGCGCACATTCACCTTTCCCACAAAGAATACGCCAAATGCGCAGACGAACTCGTGTCGGAAGCTAAAAAAGCCAGCGTTGTCGCGCTAGTTTCAAACTTCATGGACCTAGAAACAAGCATCGGCAGCCTAAAACTAGCCGAAAAACGTCCTGGCACAGTTTACCCTGCCTTAGGCATCCACCCGTGGAACGTAAACGAGCTTGAAGAAACGTTGAAGCTGATTACAGAGCAACACCGAAAAAAAGCGGTTGTTGCCATAGGCGAAATCGGACTCGACTACAAATACGAAACCATATGGGAAAAGCAACTGAGTGTTTTCGACAAAACGCTGCGCCTGGCAGAAAAATTTGAACTTCCCGCAATAATCACTCACGCGGAAAAACAGCCCAAATCGTAGACATGCTTCCATCATACAATCTCAAGCGCGTTCTGCTGCATTGGTTCAGCCACCCCATGAGCGCACTATGCAAAGCCGTCGAAAACGGACACTTCATCACTGAAAGACCACCTGCAACATACTCCAACGGCATCCGCCATGTCGTGAAAAAAGTGCCCCTTACAAACCTGTTAACCGAAACCAATGGACCAGTAACCTAATACAAGTCTCCTTTTAACGGCAAGTTAACAAGACATGCGTTCATAGGCAAAGTGATTGAGGCATTAGCCGAAGTAAAAAACATCACTGTTGTTGATGTCGCAGACCAAATAGCTAAAAACTTTGAAAGCTTCTTTGGCATCAAAGTGAATTAGATCTTGATCCAGTCAAACAGCTGTGGGAAAAGAAAGTAAAGCATGATAAGCACAATAACTATCGCCCCGATTACGACAATGGCCAAAATGTACTTACGAGTTGAACTTTTCGGCTTCTTCGGCTGATCAGCGTCAGACCGCTTTTTCCTCCATCTTCCCGATTTCGTTCTTTCCCGCTCTTTAGACCATTTGCCCTTCTTAACTCGAGGCACAGACAAAACTCACAACCTCACCTGCTAATTTTTTCTGCTTTCTTCCTTATATACTTAATAACTCAGAAAGCTGTGTCCCAGTTTTTTGAACAGTTTAAAAGAATACACAAGGCGTAAACTTAAATTAAGCCTCTATTCTATTGAAGATTGCTTTACGCTTTCAAGCAGTGGAAGACGAAAAAGCAGCACATAACTGGAGGAATCAACGCATTTGGGAAAAGTTAAGACAGAACACATTAAACGGCTAGGCAAAGAGCTCATGTCACGTTTTCCAGATAAATTCTCCAGCAATTTCAACGACAACAAACACGCCGTTGACGACCTCACAGATAATGCCACCACAAAAGTGAGGAACCAAGTTGCTGGATACATAACGCACACAATTTCTTTAACACAAACCACTTCAGGCGAAACTGAAGAAGAAGAGATGCCAGCTTAGGCATCGCGTGGAAAAGGAACCCTTATGATGGATGAATACAGAAAAGGATGGGCACTGAGATACCTACGAGAAGCAAAAGCCGAGTTAGAAGCAGCCCGAAAAATGCCCTACATGGCTCCCAGTCTAGTCTTGGAGTCAATCAGGAAAGCCAGAAACGCAATATACTACAGCCTCGGAGAACCCGCCTTTATCGAAGTTCTCATACGTGAAGAAGCGGGCAAAGCCAGCCCCACAAACGACACCGTTCTGCGTTTTCTCATGGATATCGAAGGAATTGCGCAGCAACTGACGCAACTAGAGGAAGTAAACGGCGAAGCCATGATGAAGCAGGCTGACACGCTTGTCCAGATAGCCACCGACATCGTAGAGACTCTAACTGAAGAAAGACTGGAAAACTAGCTTAATAAGACCGACACAAAAAATCTCACGAAAACACCCCGATTCGCTAGAAACATAAACTTGGATAACTCAAAACTGCCAAAGCTTTCCGTTAAGATGAATCTAAAAATCTCGCAAATTTTGGCGCTACAACAGCCACGTCATACTTATTTTTCACCGTTTGATACGCGGCGTCCCCCAGTCTCACTCTCTCAGACCGATCTGAAATCAGTTCCTCCAAGCGAGATCTGAACTTTACAGTGTTCAAAGGGTTCGCGAGGATCCCATCAACATCGTTTGTAACAACTTCTGTCACTCCTCCAAAGCATGTGGCGAGAACCGCTTTCTTCAAAGCCATAGCCTCTAACACTACCAAACCGAACATTTCATGATACGAAGGAACCGCCACGATATCGGCACTATTTATCAGATGTATCAATTCGGGTGGAACGCTTCTTGTCACGTGTGAGATGCCGGCTTTTGCGTTTTCTCTTTCAATACGCCTTTTCATCTCGTTCACCCTGCCTTCTAGCGGTCCACTGCCAACAATCAGCAAGTGTGCCTCTGTTTCCCTTGTAATTTGCTCATATACTTCGAGAAGTTCCATTATTCCCTTGTGTTTCACTAATCTACCTACGAAAATTATTGTTGGAACAGCATTGTCCTCGCGTTTACCGCCATCTTTGAGAGCACCATGCAGTCTCTCTAAACTCACACAATGAGGAACCACCGCAATTTTATCAGATTTAATTCCGACTCTTATGTAAATTTTCTTCTGCAAGTTGGTGTGTGCTAATATCTTTTTCACCAATACTTTAGGACCCAACCTGTGTTGAAACGTAAGCAAATTATGATAGAGCATCTTGACCAAGCTTCTATCAAGGGAAAATTTTGCATCAAGCTGAAAAATATTGTACCCCGCAAGCAATCGCGCATGAGTAGCAAAAAAAGTTTGAAAAGCCAAGTTAACATCAGAGTTCACAAACACCCTTCTCGGAGAAAACTTTTGAACCGCACGCCTTATCCCCTGCACGTTGCCAATTACATTAGGCGGTCTCTGAAGATTTTTTAGTGTTGGAAACTGTACCTCTCTTGAAAAAGCGCTTTCTTCAACCCCCGAATGGGTGAGTAAAACTAACTGCTTCCCAGATTTTGTGTACAAAAAATTGCTGAGGTCAAGCAGATGATTATTTGGTCCTGCATAGTGATTAAACTTGGAAGCTATGAACAGGTAATCAACCATAGCACCATCTACCCTCTGCTTGCCTCTCAATTATGACGATTCCAAATAAGAAACATTCGCAGCTTATACACCCTCAGCTAGCAGGCAAAGACTAAGCTACCAAATCAGTGTTAACAATATATCTGTGATTAATCTTATTAGCCTTGCAGGCTGAACATGAAAATGATAATAACCAGGTTTCTTGGAGCTTTGCGCCATGTCGCAGGCGCAGGCGAAATTACCCTGAACGTCAAAGGCGCCATTTCTGTAAAGGAAATGCTGAAAGAAATCGCCAGAGAATTACCTGCGCTCAAACACAGTCTAAACGACCAGAAGCCTGAAGAATTAAAGTCGAACGCGTTGATACTTGTTAACGGCAGGGAAATCAGCGTCTTGGACGGGTTAGAGACGAAGCTGAAAGATGGAGATGAACTCGTCCTCGTTCCTGTCGTGCACGGAGGCTAAGAGCGTGCCCGCCAAGATTGCGACCCTGACGACGGATTTCGGGTTGAAAGACCCTTACGCAGCAGAAATGAAAGCTGCAATTTTAGGTATATGCCCAAACACCGCAATCGTTGACGTAACACATGAGATAGCCAAGTTCAGTATACGAATGGCTGCTTTCGTGCTGGCTTCTGCTGCTCCCTACTTTCCAGACGGCTCAGTCCATGTGGCGGTTGTCGACCCCGGTGTTGGCACCCAAAGGCGTCCAATCGTGGTACAGACAAAAAAAGCCTTTTTTGTCGGACCAGACAACGGCGTCTTAGTTCTGGCTGCACAAAAGCAAAACATAGAAAGTATTCATGAATTGGCAAACCCACACCTCATGCTGCCAAAAATCTCCAACACGTTCCATGGCAGAGACATTTTTGCCCCTGCCGCGGCGCACCTGCTGAACGGGATGAAACCCGCCGAGTTTGGACCTGAAATCAGCGAAGCGGCAGAGGCTGAACGTGCAAAAGTTAAGCGGAAAAACGACGCGCTGGTGGGTGAGGTTTTACATGTGGATGGATTCGGGAACATAATCACCAACATAAGCGAGAGTGAAGTGGCGCAGAACCGTGTGAAAGGCGCGGTGAATGTAGAATTAGCCAGTTTCAAATTGAAACTTGCGTTTTGTAAAGCTTACGGGGAAACCAAACCTCAGGAAGTATTAGCCCTTATTGGAAGCCACGGTTTTCTAGAAATATCCATAAACCAAGGTAACGCAGCCGAGAAATTCAAAACCAAAGCCGGAGACAACATCAAAGTATCGCCTGCCTGAAAACCAATCAGCCAGTTTCAGCGAACATCAACAAAAGCGGAAACGTCACTTGGCTTCTCGGCTATTTTCACGCCTGCCCTTTTGAAAGCTTCAATTTTGTGTTCCGCCGTGCCTGTTCTACCCATTATTATCGCGCCTGCGTGTCCCATGCGTTTTTCAGGAGGTGCAGATCGCCCCGATATGTAGGCTACGACGGTTTTAGGATAGCCCTTTGATATGTACTCTGCTGTTAACTCTCCCAGGTTGCCGCCGATTTCTCCGATTAGCGCCACGGCTTTTATCTGCGGGTCTTCCTTGAACATTTCTAAAGCTTCGATGAAGTTTAATCCTGTTATGGGGTCTCCGCCTACTCCGATGCAGGTTGATTGGCCGATTTGGTTTTTTGTGAGGCTGTCTGCTATCTCGTACGTTAAGGTGCCGCTTCTAGACGCCATGCCTACGTTGCCAGGCGTGAAGACGTGCGCGGGCATTATTCCCAGCTTGCATTGTCCGGGCGTGATTATTCCAGGGCGTGTTTGGGCCGATTATTGTTGCGTTTGACCGTTGTGCTCGGGCAACCAGTTCTACTGAGTCGCGTATTGGGAGGTGCTCGGTTACAATCACGATTGTTTGGATTCCGCTGTCTATAGCCTCAAGTGCTGCGTTTGCAGCGAAAGGAGCGGGCACAAAAATTATTGAAGCGTTTGGCGAGTGTTTTTCTTGTGCTTCTTTGACTGTGTCGTAAACTGGTACGCCGTGAACGTCGGCGCCGCCTTTGCCAGGGGTTACTCCAGCCACGTTTTTTGTTCCGTATTCCGG
>CAZZLA010000034.1:0-4686 GCA_964655035.1 uncultured Candidatus Bathyarchaeia archaeon
TGTTGGTTGGTGACTTGCTAATCGTGAAGGCTTGGACCATTGCTCATGAATTAATTAGAAAAACGGATAATCCGACTAAAATCGCTGATGTCCTTGAGGTATATGGCAATTTATCTGTAGAAATTTGCGAAGCAGAGTTTATGGAAACTCAGTGCAGACAAAAAGTGGACACAGATTTGGATTATTATGAGAATGTTTTGTGGAAAGAAATGGCTGAATTTGAAGCATGCTGTAGAATTGGAGCCATGTTAGGTGATGGACGACCAAAAGAGATTGAGGCTTTGTCAGACTTCGGGCGAAGGATTGGATTTATATCACGATTAGCAAATGAAGTAGAAGATTGCCTTAACATGAAGGGCGATCTTCCCCACAGGATAGAGTACGAAAGCGTTCCCTTGCCATTGCTTTACGCAGCAGAAACCTCAACCAAGAAATGTGCTGAAATTAATGAAATCATTCAGAAAAGACGGATAAATCCTGCAGATGTAATTGCTCTATTAAAGATCTGCTTTCAAACTGAAGCTTTCGAATACATACGACAGAAGGGGATAAAACAAAAAGAGGAAGCTATTATGAGACTCAGTGGACTAAGAACCAGCAAGGCGCGTGACATATTGCTTAAAATGGTTGATGTAGCCTACAAGCGTCTTGATTGTCTCTGCATATAGAAGCTCACGCCAAGAGATAT
Source organism: uncultured Candidatus Bathyarchaeia archaeon (assembly GCA_964655035.1). Taxonomy (GTDB): domain Archaea; phylum Thermoproteota; class Bathyarchaeia; order Bathyarchaeales; family Bathycorpusculaceae; genus SG8-32-3. The sequence continues at coordinate 689 of CAZZLA010000034.1, forward strand.
TTATGCTTACCAGCCATCACCTGGACAAGCCGTATCAACCCAAGAAATATCCCAGTCAAGATCGATAGTGTGATGCTTCAGATAATTCCAGAGCCACGCGATTTCAAACTCCTTCAAACTTGCCTTTTCGCAAGCTGCTTTGAAATCATCGTACGCTGCAGGTTCAACCTGCTCGCCTGCCTTTTCAAGCGTGTGTTTGTGCAAAGCTAACATAATAGGTTTGTAGTGCTCTAGTTTGAAAAGCATGTTGCCTATTCTTAGAGCTCTGTCCATAGAATAGGCACGTTCTTCGTTCCACATTACATCGGCCGCCGTAGCGTGAGGTGGTGGTGTAATTCTCTTTTTTGCCAGTATCTTCTCCCTCCCTAATTTTAACCAAAAAAACGATATATATGGTATATACTAATTAGATTTGCGGTGTTTGAGTGAACCTGGGTATTCTGACTAAGGACCTTAGAATAACTCCAAGAAAATTTGCAGCTGTCACGCTTTTAAATTCAGGAAGCCTTGCTTGGTTCTTTCTACTTATTCTCAACATTGAAGATATTTTTGAAACCGTGACCTTGGGTAATCCTTTCTGGGTCAAAAGTGATGTTGCTCTACTCTTGTTCTTTGGCTCTGGCATTTTGTGGGCGATTGTGGGTAGTTTAATTGGTAGAAAGGTAGATCGTAGAAAACTGTTTGTTTTATGGATTACTTTAGGAGTATTTTCAACTATTTCGCTAAACTTGTTCCAAGGAACAATTTTTGCAACGATAGCTTGTTTGCTCTTGGGGGTGTCCTTAGGATTGGGACTGCCGAGCAGCACGGCGCTTGTTGGAGACTACACCGTTGCTGAAGAAAGAGCGAGAGTCTCAGGAATCACAATTATGGGAACATTCGTATTGGCATTTGTTGGCTTGGGGATCATGCAAGTTCTGGATTTCGGACCATTTAACATCATTCTGTTAATTGCCGCTGTAAGAGCTATCAGCCTGTTGGCTCTGATCGTTGATAAATGCGATGTAAGTAAGCAGGACATAACAAAGAAAAAACATTTCCAAATAGCAGCTTTTAGAGAATTCATCATGTATGTTTTTCCATGGGTTATGTTCTCTATAGCCGCAGGTCTAGCTTGGAATTTAATTCCCGGGGAATACGAAGCTGAAATTGCCGTAGGATCTGCAATACGCTCTGCACTCATAGCTGTGTTTGGTTTAGTTTGGGGTGTCGTGGCTGACAGAATTGGGCGGAAGTGGCCAATTATTATTGGACTGGTAATGCTTGGAATTGGCTTTAATATACTAGCCTTTAACCTGACCGGCATAAGTGTTATTGTCTATTTTGCACTTGCAGGTATTGCTTGGGGCTCTTTTTTTGTTATGTTCTTGGCAGTGCCGGGTGACCTGTCAAGTAAAGGTTCAAGAGAAAAGTTCTACGGAGTGGGGTATATTCTTCCCCTAGCTATCCTATTCTCTTTGTCCACTATTCCCGGATCATTCTTAAAAGGCTTTCCAGCAAGTTCGTTTGCCCAAATTCTAAGTGCTATTCTCTTTCTTTCCATTATTCCCGTGTTGCGTGCCAAAGAAACGTTACACGAAAGCATAATTCACGAAAGAAAAATGAGAGATTACGCGGAGAAAGTGGCAAAAGAAATCAGCGAAGGCGAAGAAGACCAATAAACTCCACTCGCCAGAGACTACGTGGCTCAGGCGAACCAAAAATAGTTTTCGATAAGTAAACCATATTGAATTGTGTGTGGTTGCTGAGTGTGAAAGCGCGCGCTATGAGCAAGAAAGTTTACGTAAGAGTTTAAGTATCTAAGCGCATGTTTGAAAATGGGATTAAAATCTTATTATATAGTTTTTGAATATATATTGATTGGTATGTATATGCCTTTGAGAAAGACACTAGCCTTCCACTCTTACAAGGGGGGCACAGGCAAAACAACACTAATCGCAAATCTTGCAGCCTTGTACGCCATGAATGGTATGAATGTTTGTCTTTTGGATTTTGATTTGTATGCTCCTAGTTTGGGCATGTATTTTCGAAAAAAGCCAACTACCTACTTAAATGCTCTTCTAAGAGGGGAACTTGACAAACCTGGTGGAAAGGTGGATGCCTCCTCCCTGATTACTGACGTGAGTTCAGAGTTGGGGCTTAAAGGCAGACTCCTCCTGGGATTCTCCAGTCCAAACAAAGAAGACATTGGAGAAATAGAATTTCAGCATGATCAGAAATGGCAACTCAAAGCTATTAGAAGATTTCAGTCTTTCAAGAATCAATTATTCCATGAACACGAGATAGATTTTCTTTTGCTTGACACTAGTCCTGGAATTAGATACTGGTCTATTAATGCACTGGCGATGGCCAACATGCTTTTTCTAATAATGAAAACCAGCGACATGGACATTGAAGGCACAAAAAAAATGGCAAACGACATATATGACGTGTTAGTACGGTATGGAAAATCAAAATACTTTATAATTCTCAATAAGGTTCCAGATTTGACCAACTCAAAAAGATTTTGGGGAGATTTGACCGAGCTAACGTGGTCAGATGAATTACAGAAGGACATTGGAACCCAAGTTGTTGGCTCTGTTCCGTGCTGCTGTGATATACAATTCAGCAAACACGAGTTTCTTTACGCGGTTAAGCATCCGGAACATCCTTTTTCAAGGAAAGTCGTTGATCTTGCTGAAAGAATAGCAGGTCTCGGCTGAGGCTGACTGACAAATGGTCGAGATATCATGAAGGAACTTGATGTGTTTCCTGGATCAAGAAAGCTTGTTGAAGGAAAGATACCTCCCTCCTCCTTGTTTCTGATGGGGCCGTCTGGCATTGGAAAGACGATTTTTTCGAAACAGTTTGTTTACAATGGGTTGGCTAATGACGAACCGGGCATTTATTTGACTACTGATGAAAGCCCCAGAAGAATCCAAGAATCGATGAAAAGCTTCGGGTTTAACGTTGAGTCCTATTTAAATGACGACACCTTCCGCATAATAGACTGCTATTCCTGGAAGATTGGAGGAAAATCCTGTAGCAAATATTGTGTCAACAATCCAGATAATCTCGCTGCAATCTCTCAGACAATAGATAACGCACGACAAGGTTTGAAAAATACCCGTTTCGTATTGGATTCGATAACAGGACTGATGAGTTTTTGCAGCCATAACCTCACTTTCTTCTCAAAGTTTTTGCAGGTCATTGTAGCGAAAACTAGGGCTACAGAAAGCAACGCCCTATTCCTGGCATCCCCTGAAGCCCACGATCAAGTATTCATAAGTTATCTTCGGGAGATTTTCGACGGCGCGTTGGAGATGAAAATGGAAGCCGAGAAAGGCGAATCTGCGGAAGAAATTCGAAGGCTACTGAGGCTTTTCTCGCTTAAGGGTGCCAAACACAAAACGCATTGGGCATTATTTGAGATTACGAATAATGGAATAGTTTTGAAAAGCGAAAAGGAAATCAGATGCGTCATGTGCTCAAGACAGATTGAATGGAAGCCACATTTGGAAATCATTGAAGGAAAAGAATACAGCTTCGATTCGGCCGAGTGCGCTACGACGTATAAAAGACTCAAAGCTCTTTACGGAGAAAGCTTCGAATAATCCAAGTTGAGTAATTGAACCATGAAAAGCTGAAAACACTTTTTGGAAATACTGGAGGCGCAAGCAATTGGAACCCCCTACATTGGAATGATCAGAGGCAAAAATAACGCTTAGATTCACCGCATATGCCAACACGCACAAAAATATCTCAAAGGTCTGTATGATAAAGGTTTTGAATTAAATTTGAATGAAGTTGCGATGAAAACGAAAAAACCTTTAAGGACTGAAATACAAGTTCAGTATGAGGAAAAACGATGATCGTTACAAATTCCAAGCCGTACGGGGTAGTTCGAGGCATGCTTAAGAAGTGGAAGAAAATTGGTGTAGTATCCTGCAATTCTTGTGCTAGAGCCTGTGAAACCGGAGGGAGGGAAAAAATGGAGGAATTGGCAGAAAGACTCATGA
>CAZZLA010000034.1:4696-10104 GCA_964655035.1 uncultured Candidatus Bathyarchaeia archaeon
ATACGGAGTTAGTTCCGATGGCTTGTAACATTGATGCGGTCAAAAGACCAAATTATCAAGCTGACATGTTGATAGCATTGGCATGTGATTCTGGCGTTTGCACTTTGCAATCACTTTTTCCCTCAAAAATTGTGGTTCCTGCACTGGATACAATCGGCATCGGGGCTCGTGATGCGCAGGGCAACATTTTCATAATGAAGAGAATATAAAAAGGTCTTTTTTACCCGTACTAAAGAAACTTTTCATACCGACTTAAGTGTGAATTGTTGGATTTTGAAACGTAAAGTTTTCCGTTGCCGGTCTCAGCCAAGTCACCGAGAAAAACGTAAAACGGACCCTCCACTTTCAGGGTGTCGTCAATCTTAACTTTTCCCTTTACACTATCAACCGTGAATGTTGGCATGAGATCTTCCACGACGCCTGAAACCACTATTTTGCCGCCGGTCATGTTGGCGCCGAGTCTGGGTCCAGCGTTCTTTTCCACGTAGATGGCGCCTTTGCTTATGTGGAAACCCAGGAACGGGCCTGAGTTGCCTTTGATTATGATTATTCCGCCGCGGAGGTAGCATCCTGAGTCGCTGCCGACGTTTCCGTCCACGATGATTTTTCCGCCGCGCATGCCTTCGGTGCTTCCTCTGTATGGCGAAGCCAAGTAGTCACTGGCGTCCCCGTGGATTTCTATTAAGCCTTTCTTCATGGAGCTGCCTGTCCATCCTGAAGCGTTGCCGTTGACGGTGATTTTGCCGCCTGTCATTTTTTCGCCAAGGTGCATGCCGGCGTTGCCGTTTATGACGATTTCACCCGTTTTCATGCCTTGACCTACTCGTCGGACTTCGCTTGCGTCGCCTTTAATGGTTATGTTGGGTGTTTCAGCGGGGGTTTCTTCGATTTTGAAGAGGCCGTCGAGTTTCTTCTGTTTGTTGCCTTCCCAAACGGGTAAAGAAGCAATTTCCTTCACGGATTTGCCTTGGAACACGTCAGGGTTTATGTTTTCAGCTTGGATTGGAAACTGGAATTTCTTGAGAGGTGTTAAGATTATCATTTTAGACGCTCGCCTTAACTGTTATTGCATCAGAAACTTTGACGTAGTGATCGAAGACCGGATAGTTTTCGTATTCCACGGTCCAGTACTGCCTGAACTTGCGTTTCATTTCCTCATCCACCTTCATCTCTTCGGAGGTCTCAACGTCAAGCCACATGGTTTTACCGTCAACCTGCTGCACGACTTCGCCGTCCTTAACCACCACCTTGCCATCTTTTATGGTATATGCCGCATTGCCGACTGCTCTTCGCGCGGTCTTGTACTTCTTGGCAATGTCGAGCGTCTCGGGGTTGATGTTGTATATGGCTACGTCCGCGTCGGCGCCTACGCCCAAGTGTCCTTTGTTTTTGAGTCCTAGCGCTTTAGCTTGTCCTGCCCGGGTGACTATGGCGAGTTCGTAAAGGCTTAATTCGCGTTTTATGGAGGGAAGCAGGCTTTTCTTCTGGGCTTTCTTGTGGCATTTCTTCAGTGTTGCCACGCGGGCTTTTCTGCTGGTGAGCCACGCGATGATCTTTGGATATTTAAAGAATGGTCCTGCATTAGGGTGGTCGGTGGTCATGAACATTTTCCACGGGTCTTTAATCAGTAAAGCCAGTTCTAGGCCTATTGACCATTGTATGGCGTTAACTGCACTTTTGCGTTTGTAATGCATCGGTATGATGCCGCCGCTTGTTTCCGTTTCCACATCGCTGTTGACCCATTTGTGTCCGCTTAGCTGATAAAGTGTAAATTCGAAGGGCCCGTCAGCCGTCATGGTTGTGGTGTCTGTAAATATCACTTGACCCATGTCAAAAGTCATATGATTATGGTTATTGATGTACTTGGAGATTTCTTCCGCGGCAGACTTCATGTTGCCCCAGCTGTCACCTGCAAAGCTACTGAACTGCAAGTGAGTTATGTGACCTACGGGTCTTCCGTCGGTAGCTACACTTTCTAGGGCTTTCATGGTTTCCAAGGTGCTGACGTAGTTACCTGGAATTCCAAGGTTGTTAGTGTGAAGATGAATGGAGTGAGGCAGGTTCAGCATCTTGTTCACTTTGGCGAGACCACAAATAATCTCTCGCGGGGTAATTCCGAAGTTGGGAACCACATCGTCTATTGTGTGAACGTTCCTCCCAAAACCCCAAGATTCCAGTCCACCAGGGTTTACAATTTTTATAGCGTAACCTTTGGTAGTTTCCATCATCCACGCGACATGTCGTGCGCAACCCTCCAAGTCGCCTTTTTGGAGATACTCAAGAACAAACCACCAATCGCCAATCAAGGGAAAAGTTGCCTTGTCCAAAAGAGGTATGTCATTTAATTCTTCATGGGTGTGCTTTGCACCTAAAGGAGCCATGGAAGGATTCATAACGGTAGTGTAACCCATTTTAGAGTAACGGTAGCCAGTAACAAAAGTTGAAGGAACCGAATAGCCAGTGCCTGACCGCGTTAAAGCTGTTTTTCTCACAACGTCTTTTATGTGGTCTTCGGGTCTAATCATGCGGCCAGTGTTAACTTCCGCACCAGCAATATGAGTGTGTATGTCTACGCCCCCAGGCATCACGGTCAAACCAGTGGCATCTATTATTTTGGCTTTGTGCTCATTGACACTTTCAACGATTTTGCCGTTCTTTATGGCTATGTCCATTTTTTCGCCGTTAATCCCGTTTAATGGGTCGAAGACGAAACCGTTCTTTATCAGCATCTCAGTCATCTAAGCAGCCTCCGTTTTCTGTTTGGTTTTTTGCGATTTAATAAGTCGGACTTCTCTGAGAATTTTTTTCAGAATCTCCTCATCTGAGAGAACACCTTCTGGAGGCTCAACAACTTTCTTCAGTGGTAACGGCACGTTGTCCATGCGGTAGGCGGTACCTTCAACTTCTATTCCGACAAACGCCGAGGGAAAAACAACGTCGCCCAGCATCGCCGTCGCGTTCATGTGCGGGTCAATAACTATCAATGGATGCTTCACCAAATTTTGTACTGCCCTTTTCGGGAAAGTTGCACCTGGATCAGATGCTATAACCAAGGCTGCGTCAGACTCGCCCCTTAACAGAACATCCATAGAGGTTGTTTCGCCAGGATTGTAACGCGGATAACCCAATGAGAAATCAACACCAAACGGATAGCCGCTTTGCCAAGCAAAAACGATGTTGGCTCCACTGACGTTGAAGTGCCCTCTCATGGGCATGATCAGGAATTTTGTCCGCATGTTCAGGTCACGAGTCAACGATATAGCGACCTCGATGTTCCTGAATTTACCAGCAGAATGGGTTAAACCCATACCGAAAAAGATTACTCCGAAGTTGCAGTTCACAAGTAAGTCAACAACCTCCCGCAGATACTTCACTGGGACACCAGCAACTTGGTCAACATCAAGCTCTTCATCTCGAACCAAAGCGCGCATAGCCTGCATCAGCTCGTAATCCTTGTTTGGTTGAATCTGAATGAAATAATCAGCCATCTCGGCCGACATACTTTTTCTAACGTCGACGACGATGAGTTTGCGTCCTTCCTTCTGCAAAGTCTCCGGAGGCTTATTAAAATCCACTGACTCAGCAGCCGTGTCATGCACCTTTTTAGGTTCTTCCCTTCTTTGAGCGCTTAACAGCTTCTTCATACCTGCCGCAGCTTTCACCTTGTTAACGTATGATTTCCATTCGCTGTCCTCGAACCTGCCTTCTGTGAAACTAGTGTACCTTTCCAAGTGCCTAGGGTGTGCGCTCCACGGGTCACAGCCCCAGTAAATAATTACGTCTGCGCGGTGCCTAATCTGCCCCAACGTGGACGTGGGAATGCCTACCTCTTGAGTGCCCAAGAGCGATGGCCCGTGACATACCACTGCCGTGTTGTCAAGGACACCACCAACTTCTTCAGCTAATTCTACGCCCACACGTTGGGCTTCACAGTTTGTGGAGCTCCAACCATACAATATGGGATAATTTGCATTGGCAAGGATTTCCCCGGCTTTGTGAATAGCCTCGTCCATTGAAACGGGAACGAGCTTGCCGTCCTTGCGCATCAAGGGCTTGCGAATTCGATGTTCACTGTTGTAACCTAGATACTTGGCTTCGCAAACGGCGCAGCCGTTCTTTATTTTAACAACTTCGTTGTTAACAACGGTGACTTCGATGTCGTCGCACAAACAGCCACATATCGGGCATGTTACCGCATTAATCACTGACACTCTTTTTTACCTCCCAAACTCTTTCTTAAGAAGCGCTTGCATACTTAAAACTGGCTTGCCAAGGGCTGACTCAACCTCAGCAGGGGTTCCCTTGAAAAAGGGCGTGCCTATGCTGGTGGTTGCGTCGCTTACTATAGCGTTTGCCCATGGACCGTAAGGAATGTATATCAACCCGGGGATGGCGCTACGCGGATACTTCACAGCTCTAAGAACCACTGAACCGTTCGGGGTGGTAACCAAAACGTGGGTGTCGTTCTTCACGCCAAGTTTCTTCATGTCATCCGCGTCCATGTAAACCATCGAACATGCTTCGTAATATTCAGGTGAGGATTTACCGTATTCCTTGCCTACTCCCTGCTCTATGGTTCGCCCTGTAAGCAGAGTTACCTTCAATTTCCCCTGCATCATGCTCCTAACCCTTTATCCATTATTGATGTTTGGCTAATATTTAAGAGTGGAGTTTGAAAAACCTTGAAACTCACCATCAAGGACGGTAACCGCCGAGCGTACACAAAGCCAACGCTGCTGCCGTTAAGTCAGCCGTCGTTCCCGGGTTAAGGCGATTCCCAGATTCCCGAAGCTTCCTATCCAACTCAAGAATGCTTTTCCTTCCTTCTGAGGTTTCCAAACCGCCCAACTCCAACGCTTTTTTAGCATCAAAAGAAACTTGCCGCGCCTTTTCAGCACCAGCTTTTCGGGCTATTAAAGTGTCTGGATGCTCAGACAAGATTTTCAGGAAAGTGTGAACAACCGCCGCATACAAATCTCCGCGTTCCAGCTGCGCCGTCAGGTAAGGATAAGCCAAATCGAACGTTATCGGGTAGTTGCGAACCCATTCAGAACAGATGTCATCGTAACCCGCGGCTATATTGAACACTTCAAAAAGCGAAACGTTCTCCTCGAGGAGCCGCGCCTTAGAGGCTGGGTCGGTAACATCGAGGTCTGAAGCTTCGTTTAGCCCGCTTGGTTTTGCTATGTCGATTGCTTCGTAAAGGTGAACAGCGTCCTCAGCCGTTGTAGATTCAACCGCCAACCGCAGGTTTTCCCTCAACGACGCCAAATCAAAACCAAAATTTTCCCCAGTCGGCGTCATGCCCGCTGCAACCGCGACAGGCACAAGCAGCATCACGATGCCAAGAAGCGTGTTTCCGCCCTTCTGCCACTTGTTAATGTCAGCGGCGCATTCTTTTATGACTT
>CAZZLA010000035.1:0-8617 GCA_964655035.1 uncultured Candidatus Bathyarchaeia archaeon
TTTTGTCGATTATGGTGCGGCTTACCACAGAGTCCGCTTTGTATTCGACGAGGCCTGTTAGGGTTGTGGGTTGGGCTAATAGGGTGTTTTTGTTTTGGTTCATTTTTGTCGTCTCGTTATTCGAGTTAGGTTGAGATTTGCATGGTGCTTGTTAGGTTTGGGTTTATGCGCGTTCCATGTCCCAGCGTTTGAAAACTTCTTCAGCTATCTGCGGTCTCAGAGTGAATATGTCTTCTGGGTGCTCCACGTAGAGGTAAACCGTGTAGTCTCTTTCAAAGGCGGATGATCGGGCAAGCATGTAGCTGGGTTTCTTCGGAAGCGTATGAAGGTGTCTCTCAAAGACTTCTTCGAATATCTCCGCGATTTTTTGGGTTGAAACCCTGTGGTCGAATCCGATTTCGAAGGTGTAGCAGTATAAGCCTATGTGTTTGTCGCTTTGGTAGGTGAAGCTGGTTATGTCTCTGTCGAGGATTTGGAGGTTGCTGATGGACACCATGTTGTTGCCGATGGTGAGCACTTTAGTGTAGTTGATTGTGACTTCTTTTACGATGCCTTCCACGGTTCCGATACGCACGTAATCCTCAACTTTGAAGGGTCGCGCCGCGAGGAGATAAAGTCCAGCGATGAAGTTGCCCAGGGTTTTTTGAGATGCAAAACCCAATGCAGCGCCGCCTATCGCGGAAATCGCCACAATCACTTCAGGCGACAATCCGCCTGCGCGGCTTAGTGCGAGCAGTGCGCCTATGAGGATAAGGATGCGGAAGGTTAGTACGAGGTTGTTGGCGGCGCTTGGTTCGAGTTTGGCTCGTTTGGCGAATCGTGAGAGGTATCGGGTGATGAGTCTTTCGAGGGCTAAGGCTACGACTGTTATGATTATTAGGGTAATTATAGTGTAGAGGTCGATTCCAAACACGTTTCCGGCAGTCATAGCTGATAACCGCTTTGCCTTTTTAGTTGAAGCTGTCTATAACCTTTTCGTGCGCAGCTCTGTGTCTGCGTTCAGCTTTTATTTTTCTTTTTTATCTGGAATAAAGTCCATCGAAATGGAGTTCACGCAGTGCCGCACGTTCTTCTCCGTGAAACCCTCACCCAAAAACACGTGACCCAAATGCGCCCCGCAGTTGGCACAGGTAATCTCCGTGCGAATCCCATTCGCATCAGTAGTCCTCTTCACCGCACCCGGAATCTCATCATCAAAACTCGGCCAGCCACAGTCAGCCTCAAACTTGCTCTCCGAACGGTAAAGCGCCGCGCCGCAACGCTTGCACACGTAGGTACCCTTCTCCCAAAACGCGTAGTACTTGCCCGTGAAAGGCATCTCCGTACCCTTATGCACGATGACGCTTTCCTCTTCCCTCGTTAACTTCCTGTACTTCTCTTCTTTCTCCGACATACACTCACAACCCAGCAAACTAGCCACAGTCGAAGTAAAAAAACATTCGCTCAGCCTAACCAACCTCATCGGCACCATTAAGTAATAGAAAACACATCTTAAGCACATTCAAGCCGGAGAGTGCATCAACATCGGAAAAGTCCTAGTCACATCCGCGTGGCCCTACATCAACGTCGTTCCCCACATAGGCAACCTAGTCGGCTCAGTCCTATCCGCCGACGTCACCGCACGATACCACCGCCTAAGAGGCGACGACGTCTTGCTGGTCAGCGGCTCAGATGAGCATGGCACACCCATAGAAGTCGAAGCGATAAAGCAGGGAATATCGCCTAAGGAGCTGACGGACAGAAACCACGCCGTAGTAAAACACCTGTTCAAACGGTGGGGCGCAGCCTTCGACAACTACACCCGAACCGAAAGCCCAGTGCACAAAGAATTCGTGCAGCAAACCCTCATGAAAATCTACAACAACGGCTACATATTCAGCCAAGACACGCAGATGTTGTACTGCACGCACGACCAGCGCTTCCTCCCCGACAGGTTCGTCGAAGGCAAATGCCCCTACTGCGACTACGACCGCGCCCGCGGAGACCAATGCGACAACTGCGGACGCCTTCTAGAAACCACCTTCCTCATAGAACCCCGCTGCGTCATCTGCGGGAACACCCCAACCATAAAAACCACCCGCCACTGGTACATCGACCTCTCCAAGTTCGCCGAACCCCTCACCAAGTTCCTGCAGGAAAACAAGCAGATATCAAGCAACGCCAAAAACTTCAGCCTAAACTGGATTAAAGAAGGCTTAAAACCCAGAGCCGTCACACGCGACGTCGAATGGGGAATCCCAGCACCGTTTCCGGGAGCAGAAGGCAAAACCATCTACGTCTGGGTAGACGCCGTCCTAGGCTACGTGTCAGCCACCATCGAGTACTGCAGGCGCATCGGCGAACCCGAAAAGTGGCGGAAATTTTGGTTCGACAAATCAGCTAAAACGCTTTATTTCGTGGGAAAAGACAACATCCCCTTCCACACAATAATACTCCCCGCGTTGCTCTTAGCCACGGGCGAATACTACAACCTCCCCTGGAACGTGTCAGCCACCGAGTTCCTCCAGTTCAAAGGCGAAAAAGCCAGCAAAAGCCAACGCATCGGCATCTGGATAGACGAGGCACTGGAGCTTTTCCCCGTAGACTACTGGCGCTTCTTTCTGATGTCCACGCGACCAGAAAGCAAAGACACCAACTTCTCCTGGGGCATCTTCCTCGAAAAAATCAACGCCGACCTCAACGACACCTACGGCAACTTCATCCACCGAACCCTCACCTTCATAACCGCCCAGTTCAACGGCGAAATCCCAACAGCCAAACTGACCGCGGAAGACGAAACAATCCTTCACGCAGTCAAGGAGAAAGTGGAATCCGCTGCCGACGACCTTGAAAACGCCAAACTACAGTCAGCCGCAAACACCCTGATCAGCATAACCCGCGTCGGAAACCAATACCTCAACGACAAGGAACCCTGGAACCTCATAAAAACCGACAAAGCCAAAGCCGCAACCATCATCTACGTCTCTGCCCAGATAGTAAAAGCCGCCTGCGTGGTTTCTGCACCCTTCATCCCAACCACGGCAGAACAACTCTGGCAAACCCTAAACCTCAACGGAAGCGTGCACACAAGCAGGTGGGAAGACGCCCTAAAGCCTCTAGAGGCGGGGCACAAGATAACCAAGGCGAAACCGCTCTTCAGGAAAATTGACGCTGACGAAAAGAAGCTGGACGAGAAGCTGGCGGCAGTCAGACAAAAAAGCCTGAGCAGTGTTGAGAATGCAGGTTAAAGCCGACCTTCACGTTCACACGATTTACTCATCTGACTCGGTAATCACTCCGAAAGAACTTATTTTCTACGCCAAAAAACGAGGGTTAACCGCCGTGGCCGTGACCGACCACAACCAAGTTGAAGGCGCCCTGAAAATCGCCAAAGAAATAGGCTTCCCGGTAATCCCTGGCACAGAAATCTCCAGCCTAAACGGGCACATCGTGGGCTTAAACGTGCAGGAGCGCATTCCACGCGGCTTAACCGCAGACGAAACCGTTGACCGAATCCACGAGGCAGGCGGCATAGCCATCGCTTGTCACCCCTTCGCCCTATTCAAAGGAAGCGTAGGCAAACACGTTTCCGGCAAGTTCGATGCGGTTGAGGCAATAAACGCTTCGGCTTTCCCGTTCGGCAGGGCAACGCGGCAAGCCCACCAGCTGGCAGAAAGACTGAAACTGCCAAAAGTAGCAGGAACAGACGCGCATTATGGACCCGTTATCGGTCAAGCCTACACGCTGATTAACTCGGAGGCGGACGTTGAAGCTATGGTCAAGGCTATAGCGAATGGAAAGTGTGAACCCGCGGGAACAGCCATATCCCTGTCAATGAGGCTGGAGAATCAAGGACGCTTCCTTAGGAAATATCTGAAAAAAAGCAAGACAGCTTAACCGCGGTATAGGAAAATCACCTTTCTTTTTTTGCATAGCGATTCTATGCAGAAACCTATATGAGGTCTGTAACACAGTGTTCTTGTAGATTTCTATGCAATTTAGTATATATAAGGGGGTTATAGACTGCTCCACGCGCTAGAGTACACTGCCCTTTTTCAGTCTCTTTTCCTTGCTTCTTTCTTGGACTCTTTTGGCATTAGTTCAATAGCATATCGTAACGCGGTTCGCGGCATTATCTTCCTGTTTTTCAGCACGTAATCCAGCACTTCTTTCGGGTGTTTTCTACTTGCTTCTTTCAGCAGCCAACCGTAACCTTTCTGCACCACATCATCCTCAGCGGCCAAAAGCACAGTGCTTATTTCGAAAATGTCTTGCAGGAACTTCCCTTTCTTGGCTGGAATTATCAGCGACACCGCTGCAGCCCTCTTAAGCCAACGGGTCTCGGACTTCGCCCAGCTTTTCAATTCGTTTACGCTTTCAGGGTACTTCTCTATCAAGCCGCCAACAGTGTGATTGCAGAGCGTGTCGCATTTTGCCCAGTTATTTATGTAAAGTCCAATCCACTTCTTGAGCAATGCTAAGTCGCTTGGTTCAAACTGTTCCACCAAGTTCTCAAGCCAAAAAGAAGCCACGAACGCTTCTTCCATGTAGTCCGACCTGAACAGTTCTTCGCAGAGCGAGAAAATCTGCGGCTTACTGAAAAGTTTGACTTCGCTCCAATGCTTCTTGGATATTTTACGCACAACCGCGGTTTTCACGCCATAAAACTTTATTTCTTCCTTGAAAAAATGTTGGAGGCTTTTCTTGGTTTTTTCGTTTGCCTCTTCTTCAAGTTCAGTCCTGATTTTCGCGATAATCAAACGCATGCTCGTAAAACAGTGTGTCATTCCAATATAGCGTTTCCTGTACAGAAAAGCGCCTTAGGCCCTCTAAAAAACCGCTTATTCAAAAACAAGAACCGAAGAAGAAACGTTAAACCTTTTCCATCTGGTAAAGGTCCAAGTCGACTTTCACTGGCTTTTCTGTTTTAACGCCGTTTTCAAGGTTATAAAGTTCAGGCATAATCGTTTCCAACACGCTTTTAGGTTTAATCTCGTTCTTGATTGGGGCAACTTCGATTTTTTCTTTCAGCTCAGAGCCAACTTGCACGTCGCAAACCATGAGTGCATCAGCTTCACCAGCTTTGTTCACTTCAGCCACTGGCAAGTGAAATTTGAAGGGGTTTTCGTTAGCCGCTTGTTTAGTCAACGCCTTTCCTCCGCCACACCTCAACACTGATCATATCACGGATAGCCACACGGATTGCTTCAGCCCTGTTAGGATAAAAGCGTTCATCCACAAGCTGATCTAAAGCTTTTATATACGTTTCAGGAAGATACAGAGTAATTAGCTTCATTGGTTTCTTCTCCCTCAGTAATTTATGAAAAGTATAGTTGTAGGTTATACTTCTATATATTATGTAACAAATATGTATTAAACATGTTCGTACCTGAGTTTATAAATGTTTTACAAGCCTTGCTACAGGTTCCTGTAAATTCCCGAGCAAAACAACCCCTATGTTTTTATTTCTTGTTAAATCATCTAACGTATCGCGATGTGAAATTATGCGCGTTTTAATAAAAAGCTACGGCTGCTCAGCAAACACAGCTGACACCGAAGTCCTGAAGGGTTGCCTAGCCAAAGCCGGATACAAAATGGCCGATTCAGCCTCAACCGCAAACGTCGTAATCTACAACACATGCGCTGTTAAAGGACCAACAGAAAACCGCATAATTCATGCCCTTAAACACATTCCACGTGAGAAGAAAGTGATTGTCACTGGCTGCTTGCCCGTAATCAGCTTTGAACGGTTAAGCCGCGAAGTACGGTTCGACGGCGCTGTTGGACCTGCAGCTGGAGAAAAAATAGTAGACACCATAAAACGTGTCATGAAAGGCGAAAAAGTGATAGATTTAGACACATCCTTAACAGCAAAACCCAGCCTAACTCTCCCAAAGTTACGGTCGAATCCAGTGATAAGCGTGCTTCCAGTAAGTTACGGTTGTCTAGGCTCCTGCGCGTACTGCTGCGTGGTTTTTGCCAGAGGTCACCTTCGAAGCTACTCGATAAATGAGGTCACCGAAAAAGTCCAGAAAGACGTAGCAGAGGGCGCAAAAGAATTCTGGATTACGTCTCAAGACACGGCTTGCTACGGAAGAAACATCGGCACCAACCTTGCAAATCTGCTTAAGACTGTGTGCACCGTGAAAGGCGATTTTCATGTTCGCGTTGGCATGATGACGCCAAACCTATTGACAGAAATCTTAGACGAGTTGATTGAAGCCTTCAAAAACAGCAAGATTTTCAAGTTTGTGCATCTGCCCGTGCAGAGCGGTGATGACACGGTTTTGAAGCGGATGCGGCGATTTTACACGGTTCAAGATTTCTGGGAAAACGTGAAAGCGTTTAGAATAGCGTTTCCCGAGGTTACGCTTGCCACGGACATTATCTGCGGTTTTCCCGGTGAAACCCGAGACGCCTTCGAAAACACGCTTAAGCTAATCGGCGAAATAAAGCCAAATATAGTTAATGTTTCAAAGTTTTTTGCCAGACCACACACAGCAGCCGCCGAGATGCGCGAAGCGTTTGTGGATCCAGCGGAGATCAAACGGAGAAGCAGCGAAGCGGCTAAACTGGTTAAACGTGTTGCTCTTGAGAGAAACCAGCGTTGGATTGACTGGTCTGGCGAAGTCCTCATAGACGAGAAAGGAAAAGTTCCTGGTTCTTGGATAGGGAGAAACTTCGCGTATAAACCCATAACAGTGAAAAGCTCAGCGAATCTGCTTGGCAAAACGTTACGAGTTAAGGTCATGAAAGCCTTTTCCACGTATCTCGCAGGAAAAGTCGAATAATTGCGCAACACTGCTTAACTGAATCCTAGCTTTATGCAGGACGTCTTTTTTCAGCCTCAGCGTCTATTGTTTTCAGAAGCTTGAGAACTTTCTTGCCCCGTTTTGCTTTCTGCTTTTCATCAACTGAACTGCGACTGGGACAAATGGAGTCGACCACGATTCCTTTGTCTTCGTCATAGATAACGGGGTAAATTCGGCAGCCTAAAGGTCTATTCGCACGAACCTTGCAACGTCTTTTTTTCACATCGTAAAAAACGCAGTGGCCACGCTGGTTTCTGAGCGTAGCGTAACCTTCCGAATCGAAGCGCACAAAAAATTCTCGGCTATACCCTTTTCTTTCTAAGCGTTCTATGTCCTTTTCGGAAAGCAGCATTTCGGTTTCTTTGCAGCAAACTCCGCAACGTGAACAGCGCATATGCTTATTCTGTTTCAGCTTTTATTTAAGCCACTTAGCCTGCTCTTTGCATTAGACTCAGGTTTAACCGTTCTGCCCACGCGATGCTTCTAAGTGGTACGTAAGCGCCTTTTCGATTTCCATAAGGAACGTAATCAACGAGGTTTCCTTTTCCGAAATCGCCTTTTCGAATCCCCGTCAACTGCACGTTAACTATCACTGCACCATCTTTCAGATGTAGATTCACGTTTTTTCCCAAAAAGGATTTGGCGCTGTTTAGGCTAAAATTTTCCATAGTTTAATCGCCCCAATTGAGCTCATTGTCTGCTATGCGACTCCAGCACCGTTTGCATATGGGTAGTTTTTCTCCTTTAAACTTAATGTAGAGTTTGATGTTTCCGCTTTTGCAGTCGTTTTTCCAAGGGTTTTTACAATGCTCCATCATGCTAAACCTCATATTGCACAGCGACAGTCTTTGAGCAAAATAGCTTTTAAAACACATGGTGGAAATACCGTTGGGCGCTGTGGAGAGGTGAGTTAAAGTAGAACCTTGTAGTTCCATGGCGTAAAGTTGGTTGATACAAAAATTCATGAATACATAGGAACTGCTGAACTAATCTGCAGTTTTCTAAATTTGAACTATTTCTGGCGTTATGGCTTCTTTTGTAATCTTCAGCAGGGCCACTGAGGGCTTGTTTATGAAAGAAGACATGGGGTTTGTAGGGCTTCCCGGGTTGATGTATAATGTTGTTCCCTCCCATTTGATGTTGGCGTTATGAGTGTGTCCGTAAACAAACACGTTGAAACCGTTCTGCTTGGCTATTTCTCGCATCTTGCCTCTTCCAAAAAGAGTGTTCGGGTCGTGTTGAACGCCGATTTTCCAGTCGTAAATTTTTAAGGAGTTAAGCTTGGGCAAAGCACCGCTGACTTCTGGTCCATCCATGTTGCCGTGGACAGCCAAAACAGGGGCAAGCTGCTCCAACTCGTCGATGACAGCCAGCTTCACCAGATCGCCTGCGTGTACGATGTAATCTACGTTTTCGAAGATTTTGAAAACCATTTTGGGTATGCGTCGTGCTCTTGCGGGTACGTGTGTGTCTGAAATTAGTCCTAAGGTTTTGGAGGCTTTGAAGTTTGCTATGTCATGTGAAATCATTGTTAGCTCGCTGGTCATTTTTCTCGCCTTTTTTTGAGAAGCGTGGGTATGCCTTAGTGTATAGAGGTGAAAGATAATAAATATTCATGTTTGTCGCAAGTTGTCTTGTCGTAAAGTGTTGTTTTTACAAGAGCATTTTACTGCTGTTCGCGGGTCAATTTTGGTGCTGCAATAGGTTTATGAGGTAAGTTTGGCTGTAACATGTTGCAAGGCATGTGAAAAAACTGCTCTCGACGAGAGGGTTGCAGAAGTCTGTGATGCCCTTTGGCTGAAAAATCTAAGTCTCGTAAGCCACGG
>CAZZLA010000035.1:8627-9964 GCA_964655035.1 uncultured Candidatus Bathyarchaeia archaeon
ATCATGTTTTCAGTCAAGTTCTGCCCGAAGTGTGGGTCAACTGATGTTTTCTGGGCTCAAGGTATGCCGCAATTCTGGTTGCTGTGGCAATGCAGAAACTGTGGTTATCGAGGAGCTTTGATATTGGAAGATGGTAACCTTCCCGCTAAGCTTCAAGAAGAATGGAAAAAACGGGTTACGCGCTGATTGCTTTGCGCGTGGTTTGCGGAAGTTACTTTGTTTTTGCTAGGTACTTTAGGTGGAACGGTTTGATGACGAGTCCAGGTTTGAGGTCTACGTGGAAAGTCTGGTTTTCAATTATGAAGTCTGCCAGTTCTGAGTCTTGTGCTCTTATGAATTCGGTGTAATCTGTGAAGTTTTCGTGAAGTGAAATGCAAACTGCGTCCCAACCCATTCCTCTTCCGTCTGCAACTAGAATGACGTTTGATTGATTTAGGTACCATTCTTTCATGTTTTTTAAGGCTTCTTCTTTTTCTTGGCCTGTTTTTTGTTTGAGTTTGCTTTTTAGGAAGGTGAATGCGGCGAGTTCGTATCCGATTTTTCCGAATTTGGGTATGACTGTATATCCTTCGATGAAGTTTTCTTCTAGTAGTGCTCTTCTTCGGGTTACGGTTGGCTGAGAGACGCCTAGTGCTTTGGCTAGTCGTCTGTCGCTTCTGTGTGAGTCTTTCATTAATTCGAATAAGAGTTTATAGTCAATGGGTTTTAGTTCTTTCATTCCGTATCATCCTGATTATTCCTTAAGCATTTTAAACTCCATATATAAACTTCATTGTTGCTTAGAACCAATCGGCTTGTACGTTTTGTGTTGCAGATTATTCCTGTTAGTAAGGTGTTCACGGGAAAATCTTAAGAGAAACCGTCGTGACATCAAAATAGTGATTGATTATGCCTATGCAGTTGCTGAAGGAAGTTGAAAATGAAGTCACAAGTTTTCTAAGTGACCTAATTCGCATAAACACCACAAATCCACCTGGAAACGAAACCGCAGCAGCCAAGTACCTAGCTGAAAACCTAAACCGAGAGGGCTTCAAATGTGAACTTTTCGAGTCTGCACCTGAAAGGGGAAGCGTGGTCACTCGTTTGAAGGGAACGGGTGAGAAGCATAGTTTGCTTTTGCTTTCTCACTTGGATGTGGTGACTGCTGATGCAGGAGAGTGGAGTGTGGACCCGTTTGGTGGCGTGGTTAAGGATGGTTTTGTTTGGGGTCGTGGTGCCTTGGACATGAAGGGTATGACCGCTGTGGAAGTTATGGTGTTGAAGCTTTTGAAGAGAAACGGTGTAAAGCTGAAGGGTGACGTGATTTTGGCTGCAACGGCTGACGAGGAGCAAGGTGG
>CAZZLA010000036.1:0-9808 GCA_964655035.1 uncultured Candidatus Bathyarchaeia archaeon
CAGGTTGAGGAAGCTGAAACCTCGATGAGGATGATGCAGTTTGAGCTTGAAAGGATTGGTGGGGTGAACCAGCTTGCCTTGTCGCATTATGAGGAGCAGATTTCCAGGTACAGGGAATTGTCTCTTCGTTTAAATGAGCTTGAAAGAGAGAAGCAAGCTATCGTTCAGTTTATGGATGAAATTGAAGCTAAGAAACGCAAGGTTTTCATGGGCGCGTTTGAAAAAATCAACCTGAACCTTCAAAACTACTTCGCAAAACTAACTGGAGATGGTAACGCTGTTTTGCAGCTTGAAGACCCTAATGACCCTTTTCACGGCGGCATAGACATGATTGTTCAGTTTCCAAACAAGCCGTCGATAGTTGTTAGCGGTGCAAGTGGTGGTGAACGCTCGGTTTCGGCTGTCGCGTTCATATTCGCCTTGAAGGACTTCACTCCTTCGTCGTTTTATATTCTTGACGAGGTGGATGCGCACTTGGACGCTTTTCACGTTTCGAAGCTTGCTGACGTTCTTCTGGAAGAGGCTGGGAAAATCCAGTTCATAGTTATTACCCTGAAGCCTGAAATGGTGAATAAAGCCCAGAAAGTTTACGGAGTGTACGAGCGTAACGGAGTTTCCAACGTCATATCCGCCAAGTTCCTGGAGGCAACCACCTAATGTCAACAGCAATACGAAAGCCCTTTTACCTGAGACCACCATGGAACATTCTCTTTGAACTTAACAAACTTGAAAAGCTTAGGCCTTGGAACGTGAACATATCCTACTTGCTCAGGTCGTTTCTTTCGGAAATGGAACAGACGGGAAAGGTGGATTTCAGAGCGTCAGGTGTGGCACTTGATTCCTCTGCGCTCATTTACTTGATGAAATCCAAGCTTCTGCTGACTCTGCAGGAACCACCAGCACCACCCAAAGCTTCTCCAGGTTTAATTCCACCCCCACTGTTTTTGCCTCTTAGGCATGAGTTGACTTCGACGACTATACAGAATTTGTTGGATGTGTTGGATGAGGTGTTGAGGGGTGAAAAGCTGCATCGTTTAAATAGGGTTGTTGCGCAGCCTGTTCTTCCTTCGGTGTCGGATATTTTGCCTCAGTTTGATATGTTTTTGGCGGAGATTGAGATGCAAATGGAGAAGCTTTATGCTCTTCTCTGCGAGAAAGTTAAAGGTGCGGGGATAATTGAATTTTCAACTCTTATAAAAGGGACTGCTCATATAGAAGCGGTTCGCACGTTTATTCTGCTTTTGTTTCTGGCTCAGAATGTAAAGGTGAGTTTGCTGCAGAATGAGGAAACAGAGGAATTATACATCGCTGTGGGGAACTTGAACGTTGCAAAGGACCAAGGAACAAGCAGCTAACGCAGAGGTTGCGGACAAGCAAGCGCAAGAAGCTGAGAAAAGGCAGCTTTGCATACGGTTGTTGGAGGCAGCTTTGTACGTTGCTGGTCGTCCTTTGGATCTTAACGGCTTGTGTTCGGTTTTGAACACGCGGTCTAAAAAGAAGACCAAGAAGTATACTAAAATGCTTATTCAAGAGTATTCAGCCAGAAACACGGCGCTTGAGATTTTGGAGTTAAAGGATGAGCGTTACGTTTTGCAGTTAAAAGCGGATTATACGCCGTTGGTTAAGAAACTTGTCACTAGACCTTTGCTTTCTTCGGGTCCGTTGAAAACTCTTTCGTACATTGCGTATAGGCAACCTGTTTCGCAGAAAAGAGTAATTGAAGTTCGGGGTCAGCATGCTTACGGTCACGTGAAGGTTCTTAGAGACATGGGGTTAGTTGCGGCTGAACGCGCTGGACGCTCTATGACTCTTCGGACAACCGACTATTTCGCGGACTATTTTGGGTTAACCCATGACACTGCAACGATGAAGAGAGAGTTAAAACGCATATTCGGCGAAGCAATGAAGGAATGAGCTTGATCCTTAAACAGGAAGCGTTCAAGTTGTTCATTGATGGCGGCTGGCGTGCCTCTAAGCGCGTGATTTTTTGTCGATATCCCTCTATTCATAGATTAAACCAGAGCGTAAACCAGCGCTGGCTATCTGCTTGGAACAGACTTAGCCCCCTTTATTTAAAGTATAAATAGCGTGAGGACCTATCCTTTCGTTCTTTCTCTCTTTTTAAAATGTTCATTTTTTTGTTAGTTCGGTATTTGTTGCGGTTTTGGGGAAAAGACGTAGTATAGGCTGTTTATTATTCCTTTGTTTGTCTTTGACTGCGTTGCCCTTCGGTTTCGAAAGGGCATGGCAATCTGTTTTCAGAATGAATCCCTTTTATTGGGTATATTCGCGCTGAGTGGCGTTCGGACCAGTTTAATGCTGTGTCTCGCATAGTGAAGGGGTTGGTTTTGCTTTGCAAGTCTATTCTTGTTGTCACGCGCACAACTGAACTTGATTGATTAGAATTGCATCCTTTCAAGGAAATCCTAAAATAGCTGGTAACTCATCATCTGGGAAAACTGAGGCGATGATATTTAGTACTGCAAGAGTAGCGTTGCTCGTAACTTGGCTTTGCATTTTAATTATTTCAATAAGCTCTGCAGTGATTTTCTTGGGAAAAATAGAAAACCAACCTGCCCAAATTCTACCAATCACTGTTTCATGTGTAGGCGACAGTATTACTGAATGGTCGGGATATCCAGCAATACTGCAGACCATACTTGGTAGCAATTATGAGGTTGGCAACTTCGGCGTGACTGGGGCAGCGGTGTCACCAAGTTGGTATACGTCCTACGTCAATCAGCCAGAGTTTTATGAATCGAAGGAGTTTGAGCCTTCGATTGTGGTAATAATGCTTGGAACCAACGACGCCCACACATGCCAAACTGCAGGCAATTTCCCCTCTGACTATAAGAACCTAGTATCCGAATACCAAACACTTTCATCCCATCCGAAAATTCTTCTGGTGGAACCGCCTCCAATTTACGATAACAAATTAGAGCTGAACGACACAAATTTAGATGGGCACGTTATCCCTGGTATCGAGCAAGTTGCTTATGAATTGGGCTTGCCCACGGTTGATGTTAATAGTGCTTTAGCGAATCATCCAGAGTTTTTTGAGGATGGTGTGCATCCGAACAGCGAAGGCGCGCTTGCAATAGCGATAGAAGTTGTTCAAAATATAGGTTTTGAAAATTAGAAGCATACTTGGCAGAATCCCGATAGGGTTTTTACTTCTTTTTTCAAAAGAAGTTTGGATTTTATGGTCGCGCGCGCTGTGTTTTAAGGGAACCCGAGGATATCTCTTAAAGTCACAGTCTCACTTACTCTCACGTCCTTTCTCACACAAAAACACAACTGAAAGCGAAAGTGAACAAGCATTTTTCTGCTTAGTGTTTGCGTTTCTTGAAGTAGACCAGCAGACCAAAGCCAATAACGGGTACTGATGCTCCAGAAGCGACAACGACTAAGGTTGTTGGGAAGGGGGTTGGTTCTAGTTGAGAGGGTGATTGGTTAGCTTCAGTATCAACGTAGAATTGGGAAGTTGCTGACCAAGATACATCATACACTATTTGTTCATAAGGAGAACCAACGTTAACGAGCACACCATAATAGACTATTATGCTGTGGCTTCCAGCAGCTAAGTTGGCTAAGTATGCCTGCCCACTATAATCATAATAGTCGTCTCTATCTGTTGGATGCGTTGCTGTGAGTTGGATTTCTGTGAAATTGATTCCTGAAGAACTCATATCTTGCCCGTCTAAAACGTAGAAAAATGCCTTAATCCAGCCCTCCTGTGAAGGATCATCAAAAGAGAGTGAAAACTCTCCGCTACATTGCGCTGTGAAATTCACAAAAACAGGCAGAACATTATCCGTTCCATTCAATGGAGATTGGATGGTGATACTCATTTTCGGGTTCATCCAAGACGGGGGCAGAGGGTTAGCTTCAGCCATCTCAACAACCTGAATCGTTGCTACCATAGAAAGCAAGAGTACCAAGACGAGCGTTAATGCTGTCCGCCTCATAATAGCACCAAATAACAATACGTTAAACCAAACCTTAACTTTTGTTGTTTTACGCTTATGGCTCACCTATATCAAGGCACCTCGCTTCTTAATTTTCGGGCTGTTTGCAGAAATCTTTAACACCATCGCACTTCAATTCTATAATTAAAAGTTCACGCGCCAAGGGAACATCAATGAGCTTACTAAGCCACGACAGCTTCTGGAACGCTGTAATCAGATTGCCCACCACAAAAAAAATGCTAAAGCTATCCCTGAAAAAATGCGGCGCGTGCGGCAAAACAATCCTTGAGGCGGCGCTGGACGAATACGTGGGAAAAACAGGCAACAAGTGCAGGTGCGGCGGCTTCTACTCGCAAATTATAGGGTTCTGGATAGAATTCCTCAGGCGAAGCCTATCCGTCAAAAGAGAGAAAGTGGAAAAACTCTTGGCTGACCCCTACGCGCGGAGGGCCATAATCACCATAGTGCGGTCTTTCAGCCACTTTGGAATACGGAAGCCGCTCAGCATTTACGCGCCGTTCCTCGTGGTATGGGACTTCACACACAAATGCAACCTAAACTGCAAACACTGCTACTCAAACTCGGGCGCAACACGAGAAGCGGAGCTCACCACAGAAGAAGCACTGGAAGTGGTGGATCAGCTTGCGGATTTCGGCGTAACTGCCCTCGCCTTTTCAGGAGGAGAACCCCTAAGCAGAAAAGACTTTTTTGAAGTGGCAACCCACGCAGCAAAACGGGGACTTTACGTTTCAGTAGCCACCAACGGCACATTACTAACCAAAGAAAACGTAAACAGACTCAAACAAGCCAAAATCAACTACGTGGAAGTAAGCATAGACGGCGCCACCGCGCAGACGCATGACTCGTTCCGGGGAGCCCCAGGCGCGTTTGACAAGGCAGTGGCTGGATTGAAGACCTGTATCGAGGCGGACCTGTGCGCGTGCATAGCCACCACGGCAACCAAGAGCAACTTGGCGGAGATACCGGGAATTCTGGATTTGGCGGAGGAAATCGGCGTGGAACGATTCACCTACTTCAATTTCATCCCCATTGGACGAGGAAAAGAGCATTATGACCAAGACCTCTCGCCCGAAGAAAGAGAGAAGCTCATGCGTTACCTGCTGGATAGAATGTCGAAAGGCTATAAAGTCACCATTTTAACCACGGCGCCGCAGCTAGCCCGCGTTGCCCTGCAGTGCCAAGGACCAGGAGACGAGGCAACCATGTCGATGGCGCACATGCAAACCGTGAAGGTAAGCAAGAAAGCCGTGCCACTGGCTGACTTCATAGGCGGATGTGGAGCTGGACGCCTGTACTGTTCATTGTCGCCGCAGGGTGATGTGCATCCGTGCGTCTTTTTACCTGTGAACGTTGGAAACCTAAAGAAAGAGAAGTTCGGGGACGTGTGGCTGAACTCCAAACTCTTCAATACCTTAAGAGATAGAGAACAACTAAAAGATGCCTGCGGAAAATGTAGCTACAAGTACATTTGCGGTGGATGCCGAGCCAGAGCAAGCGCCTACAACGGCGACGTCCTATCTTCAGATCCCGGCTGCATAATAGCTAAAGAAGCAAAGGGTGCTAACGGTGTCTAAAACGCAGCAAAAAACCGTCAAGATATTCAGAACTCAAGAGGGCATTGCTGAAATTCTGAAGGAAGCTGTGAGAACCTCGGGCTTGCGTGGTAAACGCAGGATTTTCGTAAAGCCCAACATGAGTCACCCTGGATATATTCCTGGTGTGGTAACAGACCCAGCACTACTGGGGGAGCTGGTCAGTCTGCTTCGGGATGAGGCGGAAGAGGTGATAGTGGGCGAATCCAACGGGTTCAATTATCCATGCCGCTCAGCTTTCGAGAATACAGGCATAGAAACTGCTGTGAAGAAAGCGGGTGGCGCGGTGATTAACCTTTCAGAGGACAAGGTTGTGAAAGTGAAATTCCCAGACAGCTGCCCTTTGAAGAGGCTGTTTCTTCCCAAAACCGTGCTGGACGCAGACGCCGTGGTAGATGTAGGGCTTATGAAAACCCATGAGTTCGCCGTGTACAGTGGCGCCATAAAAAACCTGTTCGGGTGCGTGCCCAGCGACAGACGCATTTACCTGCACCCGTATCTGCCCGACGTTTTCTATCGTTTATACACGGTCTTTAAGCCGCAGCTAACAGTTGTGGACGCAAGAGTGGGAATCGAGGGAAACGGCCCCACGAAAGGGAACCCTGTCAAAATGGATTTAATGCTCACCAGCAACGACGCGTTAGCCCTTGACATAACCGCCACAAAAATCATGTGCCAAGACTGGAAACAAACTTACCTCGGCTATATCGCCGCAAAAACAGGCTTGCATGAGGAAGCAATCAAGGTTGAGGGCTTACAGGTAAACCAAGTGAAACGTCGGTTTGAACCTCCAAGAATCGATTTACCCGTGAAAGCGCAAATTGAGATTTACAAGCATGAGTTCTTGACGAAACTGCTTTTCTGCTCGTTGGACGTCGTTAAGCTCTTCCAGAAAGTCACCGTGGCGTACAGGGGAAAGCCTATAGAGGTCGGCTAGCTCAGCGCTTCATCATAAACCTTAAGCACCTTCTTGACTATAAGCCGCCAGTCAAACCGTTCAAGAATAGTTTTTCGCGCCAGAAACGCCATTTCCGAAGCCGCATCAGGATGCTCCAGAAGATACAAAATCTTGTCCGACAGTTCTCCTGCGTTGAACGGCTGCACCAAAAACCCGTTTTTCCCGCGTTCTATCATTTCCGGAATTCCACCCACGTTCGTGGTCACAACGGGCAAGCCGCTGGACAGGGCTTCCAGCACCGCGAAAGGAAGGTTCTCGTAGAACGTGGAAAACGCGAAAACGTCTGCTGCCTGATAGAGCTTGGGCAGCTTGCTGTCAGGGAAGTATCCTGTGAAGATTATGTTGTCTTTAACTCCAAGGCGCGTAGCATGGTTTACAAGTTTTTTCATTTCGTTGCTCTGTCCTTTGCCTGAGATTATGAATTTGACACGCGGGAACGTGCGAACCACGGCGGGCATGCTTTCGATGAGCGTAAACAAGCCTTTGCGGGCGTAAAGCCTGCCCACAGAGAGTATGGCTATGTCGTCAGGGTTGAAGCCAAGTTCCGCTTTGATTTTGCGCTTGCCACTTGCGGGCTTAAACTTGTCAACGTCAACTCCGTTGTGGATAACGCGGATTTTGGCTTCATTCACCCGGTAGTACTGCTTAAGCTCTCTCCTCGTGAAGTCACTCACCGCAATTAACCTGTTCGACCCCTCCAGCATTTTCTCCTCAAAAATCCGCAGGAACCAGTTGAAGCTCACCATGAACTTCTCGTTCGAGTTAAGCCTGCTGTAAGGCTCGCCTTTAATGGCTTCTGCCTCACCCTTCCACGTCGAATGCACAGTGGACACCAACGTTTTCCTGAAATTCGGAGGAACCGCAAAGCTCGGAACCAAAGGAAGATTGACGTGAGTGATGTCTACGGGAAAGCTGCCGCGGAGTTTGCTTAATTTTCTAGAGGCAGATGCCGCGAAAAGAAAGGATTTGACAACAGGAGCCTTGAGCGTCTTAAGGAAGAAGATACGATGCTGCTCGTTGATTTTCACGTCTCTGCTTTCGCCATATCCAGTCACGATGCAAGCAGAATTGCCCAATTTCATAAGCTCGTTAGACAGATAGTAAACGTATGCACCTGTTCCGCCAGAAAGAGGAAGGTACTCCGGAGAGATAAAGCACACCGTAGCCATGTTATCTGCCCCTTCCTGTTAGAAAACTGATTGTTGCTATGACAGCGCCTGTAAACCACGCGACAGCTCTGACAAAATAGAGCACCACCAGCAGCATAGCCACGCTATCCTTGAACTTAATCGAAAGCCTGACGGCAGAAACAACATAATAGACGAAAATTAACCCTAAAATGAAAGCGGAAACGTACCACAAAGCTCGCAGTGCCTCAAGCAGTCCCAAAACGAAAAATGAGAGCACGACAAGCAGCAAAAGAGGTTGAATGTTCATGCCGAAATCAGTAATCTTGTCCCCTTTAATCAACTCGGAATGTTTCAAATAGAGCTTAGTTGTGTTTTTGCCGTACTGCAATTGTTGCCGAAAATATGCTTTCACTGTGGACCTGTTAAAATGGTAACATTTGGCATCGGGTTCATATAGTATCTTGTAGCCTCTGCGGGTTATTCTGAAGCCAAGATCGGTATCGTATTGAGACGGCAATTTCTCGTCGAAACCGCCAACCTCCTCTATAACGCTTTTTTTCAGCAAGAGATTCATAGTTGCAATACGCACGGCATTCTTTCTCAGACGAGAATACCTGTTTTTGAGGTCATAGCCAATGCTTCTTGCCCAAGGACTGTCTGTGTTCCACGTTTCGATGCCGCCGCTTACCCCCGCCACCTGAGGGTCATCCAGACAAGTCACGAGCTTGTTTAGCCATTCTTTCTCCACTTTTGCGTCTGCATCGATAAACCCTAAAATCTCATTGCTTATTATTTTCATTGCGTAGTTATATGCGGCTGGAGCGTTAAGAGGCTCAGAAACAACTTTGACGGGGTATTTCTCCGCTATTTCCACGGTGGCGTCCGTTGAGCAGCCATCAACAACTATTACTTCCAGAAAATCTTTAGGATAATTCAATTCGAAAATCGCGGCGATGCATTCGTTGATTGTTTGTTCGTTATTGCGGGTTGCCACGATTATGGAGACTCTGGGAGGAGAAACATCATCCACCTTCCTCAATCACCCCGCACGTACGCCGAAACTATAGACAAAAGAATCTTGAAACCGTCAACCACAGGGTCCAGCCTGGACCTTCCGTAAGTGCGCTGTTCAAAACTTATCGGCACTTCCATAACGCGGAAACCCTGCCGAGCCGTCTTCACCAGCATCTCCGATTCAATCTCATACCCACCTGACCTCAAACTCATATTCCTTAAAACCTTGGATTTCATCACCCGATAACCAGATTGAGAATCAGAAACAGCAACTCTTGTAAAAACTCTAATTAAGAAATTGAAAAGACGAACACCGATGGCGTTCAATTTTTTAGCTGCCGCTGGCTTTTGGTTTAAATATCTGGAGCCTATGACGAGGTCTGCCTTGTCCTGTAATATTGGAGTCAACAGTGATGGTAGCTCCTCTGGACGATGAGATCCGTCTGAATCTATTGTAGTTATTATATCGCCTTTAGCATTTGTGAAGCCAGCTCTTAACGCATATCCTTTTCCCATGTGCTTCCTAAATGAGTAAACTCTGACTCCTAGTCTGTTTGAAAGTTCCAGTGATCTATCCTTTGAAAAATCATCTACGACAATTATTTCATACCTGAAATCGAGTTTTTGCAGAACCACTTCTGCCCGTTTAATAGTGTTGCCTATTGTCAACTCTTCGTTGAATACGGGAATAATAACGGAAATCAGCGGTTCATCACGGTTCATTTTATTTAAGATGCTCAATGAAAGAATTTATAAACTTTGGCTGTGAACACTATCAGGCACAAGATTCATGCATAGAACGGAAATAATCATGCAGGTAAATAGGGAAGCGGAAAGAAAACTGTGGTTTTCCATGTGGTTTTTGGCTTCAATAGCCACCTTCGGCGTTGCGATTTTCCCCATGTTTTACCGCCTAATTGAAAACCGTAATAAGCATTTTCGTCGGGAAGCCAAATTGGAAAATCAGATCACAGACTTTCTAAGGGCGCAGGGAAAAGAGACGCCTGCAACCATGAGGAGCTCACGGGACTTGAACGCGAAGGCATTGACAGCTTCAATTATTCTGGTAATCCCCGCGTTCATAGTAATCTATTACCTGTCCAGAGACCTGAGAGGCCACGAAGA
>CAZZLA010000037.1:0-9711 GCA_964655035.1 uncultured Candidatus Bathyarchaeia archaeon
AGGCGCTCGCCTGGTTCAAGCGTTGACTCTGCCCTGCCCGTGTAGCGAACACTACACTTGCCCGCCACGATGAGCGTTCTTCTCTGCACAAACGCCTTCTCAATCACCGCAGCAGCTTCCGTTAGCGTTGGGTTCATGAGAACCCTTAACTTGTCTTTCTGCATTTCAGTCAGCCAAGTATTTTAGAGGGTTCCAGCGTACATAAGATTTCTGAAGGTTCAGCCCGTGAGCAAGTGGAGCCAGAAGCGCAGGACCATGCGGCGTTACGACTTGACCGCCAGAATGTATGATGAGCGATACGCTGAGGAACAGGCAGCAAAGTATTACGCAGCCTTAAAACACTTGGACATGCAAGGCAGCGTTCTCGATGTTGGATGCGGTACGGGGCTCTTTTTCAGCCACATCGCCGTCGAAGCCGAAAAGGTTGTGGGTGTGGATATTTCTCGCCGGCTACTGCTCCAAGCCAAGGAACACACCCAAGATTTCCGCAACGTTCACTTGGTCCAAGCTGACGCTGACCACCTGCCCTTCAAAGATGAAAGTTTCAGCTTTGTTTTTGCCTTCACCGTGCTTCAGAACATGCCGAAACCACTGGAAACTATAAAGGAGTTCAAACGAATCGCGGAGCTTGACGCGCAAATTGTGGTTACTGGGTTGAAGAAAGCGTTTTCGTTGGAAGCTTTCCAAACTTTGCTGCAAAAAGCTGGTTTGCAGGCAGTTTACATTGAAGACGCTGATGTGTTGAAGTGCTACGTTGCCGTGACGAGGCAAAACCAAGTATGATGCTTCAACTTTATTTTTCTAACGTGAATTTTTCATTGAATTCATGTATAAAACGGCGCTATTAACAAGCAATATTTATATCGAAAACTCTGCATTGAAACAGTTTAACAATCTGGCATCGAGCGTGCCTTGTGTTGGTGGTGAAATAAACGCCGTTAAAAACCGTGAAGAAAGATACGGCAGACACTTTATCTCTGGAATGGGTTTTACACGTTAAAAACTTTAGGTTAACCCTGGATAAGGCACGTTGTGCAGGTTGCCAGATATGCAGTTTAGCTTGTCCGAAAGACGCCATTAAACTTGAAAAGCAGCCCAAAGTCAAGGGGCAAAAAGCCCAGAAAGCCAAAATCGACATTGACTTGGAGAAATGCAATTTCTGCGGGATATGCGACGTTGCTTGTCCCTACGGCGCCATCAAGCTCACGGTGAACAGCGAACACGTCCTTTCGGTGCTGGACAAGGAGAGTTTTCCACAACTAACTCGCGACATAAAAGTTGATACGAGCCAATGCCCAAAGGACTGCGTTGAATGTGAAGACGTTTGCCCCTTATCTTTGATTAAAATCAGCCGCGTAGGTTACGATGGGAAGCCAGTGGAAGACGTGGCGGCTTTGACGCCTAGCCAGAGGAAACGCGTGCAAATCAACCTTGATATCCAAAAACAGTACTGCCCCACCTGCAGAATCTGCGAATTCAAATGCGCAGCCGGCGTAATCAAAGTGCGGAAGTTCATGGAAGGCAAAATCGCCATCAACCAAGCAAAGTGCCCTAAAGGCTGCACCGACTGCCTTGACGTTTGCCCCATAAAAGGCGCACTCTACCTTTCGGAGAAGGATAACAAAGTCTACGTTAACGAACTATTCTGTGACTATTGCGGTGCTTGCAAAGC
Organism: uncultured Candidatus Bathyarchaeia archaeon; assembly: GCA_964655035.1. Taxonomy (GTDB): domain Archaea; phylum Thermoproteota; class Bathyarchaeia; order Bathyarchaeales; family Bathycorpusculaceae; genus SG8-32-3. The sequence goes on from CAZZLA010000037.1 coordinate 1,673, forward strand.
GGTCTGCCCGGTTGACGAGGCTTTGACGCTTAAAAGAACCAAAATACACCATGCGCCTGTCCGCTCTGGTGCGTGGAACAAAGCCTTGGAGAAGCTCACGTCGCCAGTTGACGCGGCGAAAGAGTTGAAAGCCCGCGGTTCCCAAAAGGCAAAGGAATCCGTGTGCAGGCGATTCGTGTTTGAAGAGGAGATAAGATGAGCATCCCCGAAGCTCTAAAGCAGCCTGAAAGCGAAGCTCTGCGCATAGGCGTTTTCATCTGCCACTGCGGCTTGAACATCGCGGGCACGTTAGACATAAAAGAGCTAGTGGAGTACGCTAAAACGATTCCAGACGTCGTTTACGTCAAGGAAAACCGTTACACATGCGCTGATCCCGGGCAAGAAGAAATCAGGAAGGGCATAAAAGAGTACAAGCTGAACCGCGTGGTCGTGGCTGCCTGCTCACCCAGAATGCACGAGCCGACTTTCCGCCGGACGGTTTCTGAGGCTGGTTTGAACCCGTTCCTTTATGAGATGGCTAACATCCGCGAGTTCAGTTCATGGTGTCACCCGAGCACTCCTGAAGCGGCTACCGAAAGAGCTAAAGACGCGATACGGATGGCTGTGGCGAAAGCCCGCTTGATGATGCCTCTTCAAACCATCGAGGTTCCCGTAACCAACAGAGCCATGGTTGTCGGCGGCGGCATCGCAGGAATGAATGCGGCGCTAGACCTTGCGGAGATGGGCTTCAAGGTTTACCTGCTGGAAAAAGGCGAAAGCATCGGCGGTCACATGGCTGCCCTCGATAAGACTTTCCCAACACTTGACTGCTCCATATGCATTGAAGGCCCCAAGATGGTTGATGTGGGAAGGCACCCGAACATTGAGATAATCTCGAACGCTGACCTGCTGAAAGTGGACGGTTACGTTGGCAACTTTAAGGTCAAGATTCGCAAAAACCCGCGGTTCGTGTTGGCTGACAAGTGCACAGGCTGCGGGGAATGCAAGGACGCTTGCCCAATCGAGTTTCCCAACGAGTGGGACATGAACTTAGGCACGCGGAAGGCAATTTCGGTTCCGTTTGACCAGGCGGTGCCGCTCATTTACACCATAGACAAGGATTACTGCATCGAATGTTACAAGTGCGTGGACATCTGCGGAGCCAGAGAAGCCATAAACTTTGATCAGCAACCCGAGGAAGTCGACATAGAAGTCGGCGCGATAATCGTGGCCACGGGCTATGATGTGTACTTGCCTTATGACATGCCTTTGCTGGGCTACGGGAAATACCCCAACGTCATCACCAGCATGGAGTTCGAAAGGCTCATTCTCGCTGCTGGTCCAACAGGCGGCAAAGTCATCCGTGCTTCCGACGGCAAAAAACCGCATACAATAGCGTTTATCCAGTGCGTTGGCTCCCGTGACAAGAACAAGTATCCGTACTGCTCAAATTACTGCTGCATGTACACGCTAAAACACGTTGTTCAGCTGAAAGAGAAGTACAAGGAAGACATCGAAGCTTACATTTTCTACATAGACATCCGCAGTCCTGGAAAGGGCTATGAGGAGTTCTACGACCGCGCCAGAGAAGGCGGAGTAAATTTCATCCGCGGACGCGTAAGCCGCATCGACGAAGACCCCAAAACCCATAACCTGATTTTGCATTCCGAAGACGCCAACCTCGGTGTGCCCATAGAAATAGAAGCTGAAATGGTCGTGTTAGCCACGGCTTCCATACCCAAAAAAGGCTCAGACGAACTCGCCCGCATCCTAAACCTAACCCGAGGCGCAGACGGCTTCTTCATGGAGAGCCACCCGAAACTGAAGCCTTTAGACGCGCCCACCGACGGCATATTCTTCGCTGGCGCCTGCCAAGGACTTAAAGACATCCCGTACAGCGTTTCGCAGGGAAGCGGCGCTGCTTCCCGCGCGGCAACCGTCATTTCGAAGCCGACATGGAAGATTGAGCCTATAATCTCGGTTATCGACGAGAGCAAATGCAGAAACGTGACGAGCAAATGCGGTATATGCGCAACCAAGTGTCCCTACGGCGCAATCAGGATTGAGGCGAACAAGCCTGCGCAGGTGATTTCCGCCAGCTGCCACGGGTGCGGAACATGCGTTGCCGAGTGCCCGCAGGATGCCATTACGCAGTTGCATTTCACGGACGCGCAGATTTTAGCGCAGGTACGCGCCGCGTTAGAGAAGGACCCTGAAGGCAAGATTCTGGCTTTCCTCTGCAACTGGTGCAGCTACGCAGGCGCTGACTTGGCAGGTACAAGCCGTTTTGAGTACCCGCCCAGCATCCGCCCGATACGCGTGATGTGTTCAGGCAGAGTGGACAGGGACTTTATACTTGAGGCTCTGCGGCTTGGAGCGGGCATGGTGCTTGTCGGCGCATGCCACTTGCCCTACGACTGTCACTACATCAGCGGAAACTACATGATGAAAGCCCGCACGGACGCGTTAAAAGGAATGCTGACGAAGCTCGGTATGACTCCTGAAAGGTTCCGTGTGGAGTATGTTTCAGCGGCTGAAGGCGTACATTACGCCGAGTTGATCCGCGAGATAGACGCGCAAATGAAAGCGTTGGGTAAAGAAAAGATCAAAGCGGAAAACGCGAAGCTGCGCCCTATAATCGAGAATATGCTGAATAGAAAGAAGCAAAAATAGCCCTTTTTAGCATAAACTCTTGCCGACGTTTAATGATGCGCTTGTTTGTTTTGGAGTCTCTGCTTGGTTCTTCTGCGTTGCAGTAATCCTTCCACGATGAACACTTTCATGGCGAACCCAGTTATCAATGTTAGCAGCAGAAAGAAAGCTTTGACTTCGTAGTCCTTATCTTCATAGAGTATGGCGAGGAAAATAAGTTCAACGATTAAAATGCTCATGAAGATAAGGGCGTAAAGCGCGCGCTAGCAGTGAGCGGCCTTACCTGCACTATTTTTCTGGTTACGTGTAACCTGTGAAGTATTCCCGGTTCAGCTGTGTTTTCGGCAGCCCCAGTTGTTCGATAAGCTTTCCCATTATCTCCACCATGGGTGGAGGACCACACGTGTAAAACACTGTTTCCTCGTAGTCGGGTATCTCTTTTTTTATCATGTCCGCCGTGATGAACCCGGTGGCGCCTTTCCATCCGCTGTCCACCTCGTTCAGTGTAAACACAACTTTCATATTCTCATTTTGCTCCTGCATTGCCTCCAGTTCTTTTCTGAAGGCGATGTCGCTTTCTGTGCGGTTGCCGTAGAGTAGCGTAATCTTCGTGTCCAAGTGCATGTCGGTGCAGTACTTGCAGATGCCAATGAAAGGAGTTATCCCGATGCCGCCCCCAAGTAAGCCTATTTTTTTATGCTCGCCCTCGAACGTGAATTTCCCGTACGGTGCGTCTATTCTCGCCCAGTCGCCTTTTTTAAGCGCTTTTAGGGCGGCGGAGAAGTCGCTGTCTGACAGTTTCTTTGTGAATTCTATGTGTGTATTCTCTGTTGGGCTGCTGGAAAAGCTGAAGTGCTTGCTTAACTCTTTTCCGTCGGCTTTTAAAGTAATGAAAAGGAACTGCCCGGCTTTGTAATCCAACTCGGCTGGTCGCGGGAACCTGAAGCTGGTTACGTTGTGGGTGCGGGGTATAATTTCTTTCACGTTAGTTTCAAACTTCGTAAAAATCCCTCATTGTAGTTGTACGGACGCTCCTATAAAATCTTACCATACATCAACTCGTCAGGCTACGCTGTTTGTGGCATCTCGGATTTCGCCGATTCGACTGAGGTTATTCATGAAAACGTTCATTCGATACGGGCTTTTCAAAGTGTTCGCAATCTGCTTCACTAAATAGCTTGGGCGGTACACATGCTGGAAAAAGGCGTTATGCATTATCCGCATGATTTCGTCCCTGGACACCTTTGCGTAGGGATACACTTCACAGACGGCAACCCCCTTCTCCCACCATTTCTCTGGATCCAGAAAGCCCTTAGCTACAAACTCGTTCCAAATGTCATTTCCCGGGTGAGCACCAAGTATGTTGAACTGAGGAATGTCTATGGGAACCCGCTGCGCAAACTTTACAGTGTTCCATATCTCCTCTCGAGTTTCATCCGGCGCGCCAATTATGAAAGACCCAGCTACAACGTCTACTCCCGCTTTCTTGGCTGTCTTCACGGCTGTTTCCGACTGCTTGGGAGTAATTCTCTTGTTGTAGTAGTTCAGGATTCGCTGGTTGGCGTTTTCGATGCCCAAATAGAGAACTCTGCAGCCTGCCCGCACCATTTCATGCATCATATCGTAAGAGCAGATGTCGACCCTTCCTTCACATATCCATTCTAAATCAAGTTTTTCTCTTCGTATGCCCCTGCAAATCTCTATCACTCTTTTCGGGTTCATGGTGAAGGCGTCATCCACGAAAATGAGCTGCTTGTAGCCTTCGCTGGCTAAAAACTGCAGTTCCTCCACAGTGTTTGCGGCTGACCTGGACCGCCACTTGTTCTTCGCAATCTCTGTGCAGCTGCAGAAGCGGCAGCTGTAAACACAGCCACGAGAGGTGACTATGCTTGTGAATTTTTTCGGTGCGATATTCGCTCCGGCTACTACGCAGTGATACTCTACGTCAAGCAGTTTGCGGTCCAGGAAAGGCAGGGAATCCAAATCCTTAATCAAATGCTGATCCGGAGTTGCGACGATTTTTCCTTCGTTTCTGAAATTGATTCCCCGAACTTTTTTTAGGTCTCCTCCGTTTTCTAGGCAGTTTGCTACTTCGACAATGGTCTTTTCTCCTTCGCCTCTGACAACAATGTCCACGGCAGGGTATTTACTCAGAATTCGTTCAGCGTTGAATGTTGCGTGATGGTTGCCGAAAACTGTTTTGACGTTTGGGTTTTTCTTTTTCACTTTGGTGCTTATCAGCGCCGCGGTCTGTCCTGAACTTGTGAGTGTGGAGAAGCCTAAGATGTCAGGATTTTCTTTTTCCACCCATTGCACGGCTTCTTCCACTGTTAAGCCTAACGCAGGCTGGTCTAAAACCGAAATTTCCACGCCCATTTCTTCGAGAACCGCCGCTAAATAGAGGATGCTCAAGGGTGGAAACGCGGTGATGGATTTTCTTCCTTCCCGCTCATCAATACCTTCGTTGGGACTTGCGCTGACAAACGAGATTTTCATATGGGCACTTCCTTCTGCTTATTCGTACAATTCTACACATAAATTTTTAGATAATTACCTCAAACAGCTGAAAAAAAGTGTTAGGTTTTATTTAGCCCTTCAAAACAATAAAGTCTCAGGCATTACTGCTTTGAAATGAGAGGCGATAGGATTGATGGATATAGAACTCATAGTCATAGTAAGCAATACTCTTGTTGTTTTTGCCACTTTTCTGGCAACACTTTATAGAATAAAGATAGAACGTGACCAAGTACAAACCGTCAAAAAAGATGTAAAAGCAAAGGAATGCTTGGATTCCCTTCGCAAGTACATTAGAACGGAACGCACCTCGCTGATTAACATGAATAAAGAAGAATTGAAAGGATTTATAGAGTATTTAGAGAAGTTAGGCAAGTGTTAAACTGAAATTTGTGTTTGGGCATGAAGTTGAAATTTAATCTTTGTAAAAGAAAACCTTGCTTCATCCATTATCCAATAAGATTATCGCCCAGTTTTTCCAAGTTGTCGAACATGACACAGTGCCCTTTGCCCGTGAATATCTCTAAAAGCGCTCCCGGAACAGCCCCAGCAATCCTGTAAGCATTGTCAACTCGACAAGTTTTGTCGTCGGTGCCTTGCCAAACATCAACTTTGCCCGACGGAATCTTTGATACCTCCTCTGGCCACGTTTTCATAAAAAGCTGATGTTCCTGAAAAACAGCCTTAACGCCATCGTCTCCTTGGCGAAAGGCTTCCGCCATCGAAGCGTACATTAACGTCGCCCAAGCCTTGTCTGCAAAGAACTTGACATCCTCTTTAGACCAGTTTTTAAGCATATTCTTTCCGTTCTTGGACTGCAAAAACGCCTCAACATCTTTATTCGCGTTTAAAATCTGCGCTTGAAGTCTCTTCAAAGCCAACACGCCAATGGAGGGGAATTTCATCGCAAATCGTGCAAGAGAGCTGTTGTGTGCAGTTGCGACATCGAAAGGCAGAGCGGGCGAACCAACAATGATGGCGCGGGTTACACGTTCTGGAAAAAACGCGAGGTATGTAAGAGCGTAGGGTCCACCTCCTGACCAGCCGAAAACGGCAAATCTGTCAACTCCAAGATGGTCAGCTAAATAGTTGATGTCCGCGTTGAAGTCTTGGAGTCTCTTCCTAGGCGCGAAAGTTGACAGGCCAGCCCCAGGTCGGTCTACACCTATTAGTCGAAGCTGCTTTTTCCGCGATAGCTCTTTTAGAAGTAGGACTTCCAACCTGCTGCTTGCAGTACCGTGAAAATAAAAGACCACTGGTTTGCCTTTGCCAACGATTAAATATCCTAATTGCCGTCCATCGGGCAAAGAAATCATCTGGTCTTCCTCAACCACTTCTTTCATCCTTCTTTGCTTTTGACAATTCGATACCGAGTTAAAACTGTTGAGCGTATTCCTATACACTATTTATGTTTATGGTTGACAAATCAGATTTCGCTTTGACATGCAACAAAAAAGGAAGATGGGAGTTACTATAGACCCAACATGCCCAGCAGGTTATACTGGACAATCAGCGTCGCAAACAATGAAGCCACAAGCGACATAACCGTAATCATCGTATTCAACGAAGGGCCAGCCGTGTCCTTGAAGGGGTCACCTACCGTGTCGCCAACCACAGCCGCTTTGTGCGCGTCAGATCCTTTTCCGCCATGAACGCCTGTCTCAATCAATTTTTTAGCGTTGTCCCATAAGCCGCCAGCGTTTGACATAAGCAGCGCCAACAACAAGCTCGACAGTATTGCGCCTGCCAAGAAACCGCCTAACGCTTGGATTCCGCCGACGAAACCCATGACCAGCGTGGCCACGATTATGACTACGCTTGCTGGCATCAGTTCGCGAATAGCACCCACTGTGGCGATGTCAACGCATTTAGCATAGTCAGGCTTAACGCCTGGCTTCCCCTCTCGCAGACCGGGAATTTCTTTGAATTGCCTTCTGATTTCAGCGATCATTCTCTCTGCATTTTTGCCCACTCCCAGCATTAGCATCGCGGAAAATACGGCGGGAATCGCTACGCCTATGAGTGCGCCCATCAAGACGAGTGGGTCCATGATGTCGAAGACAGGAGTAGGCCCAGATTTAGAAGCAATCTCTTGGAAAGCAGCTAGCAACGAAATCACTGTTAAGCCTGCAGCGCCAATCGCAAAACCTTTAGTTATCGCTTTTGCCGTGTTTCCTGCAGCGTCAAGTTGATCTGTGATCGCGATGACTTCTTTGCTGAGTCCCGACTGCTCCGCCACGCCCTTAGCGTTGTCAACGATTGGACCGTAGGCGTCGTTGGAAACCGTTAAGCCAACGATTGAAAGCATGCCGACCGCAGCTATCGAGATTCCGAATACGCCGTAAGAAACGCCACCCAAAGGTTCCAGCAGCTTGTATGCAATAGCTGCGGCAATGCCAATTCCGATTAGGGGGAGAATTACGCTTCTGAGACCGTATGAGAAGCCTGTGATTATGTTTATGGCTGGACCGCTTTTTGAGGCTTCTGCAGTTTTTATCACGGGTGCTTTGTCTTCTGATGTGAAGTAGTCGGTTGTTACTCCTATTATGACGCCTGCAACTAAGCCTATGGCGGCTGCGCCCCAGATTTCCCAAGGATAGCCAAGGTAATAAGTGGCTATTGCAGTTAGAACGCCGAAAATAGCGCAGGTTATGTACGTTCCCATGTTAAGTGCATATCCTGGGTTGCCTTTCTTGCCAACTCTCACTGTGAAAGAGCCGATAATTGAAGCGAATATGCCCACGCCAGCAAAAACCAATGGAACCTGTATGTACAAAGTGCTACCGCCGATTGAAAGAGCAGCACCAAGTATCATCACAGCCACGATGCTTGCGACGTAAGAGTCAAACAAGTCCGCTCCCATCCCAGCCACATCACCCACGTTGTCGCCTACG
>CAZZLA010000038.1:0-9527 GCA_964655035.1 uncultured Candidatus Bathyarchaeia archaeon
ACCTTTACGGTGAAGGTTACCGTGAACACCTTATGGAGTTAAACGCCAGCGATGAGCGCGGCATAAATGTTGTCAGGGAAACCGTGAAGACTTTCGCGCGTTCCCGCTCCATTGGCGAAGTTCCCTTCAAAATCCTGATCTTGGATGAAGCTGACAACATGACCTCTGACGCCCAGCAAGCCTTGCGGCGCACGATGGAAAGATACACAGAAACCTGCCGGTTTATAATGTGCGCGAATTACAGCGGCAAAATAATTGAGCCTATCCAGTCCAGATGTGCTCCTTTCAGGTTTACGTTTCTGCCTCCAGAAGAACACGACGAATACATCAAGCACATCGCTGAAGCTGAAAGCATCCAGTTATTGCCTGACGGTTTAGAGGCGATTTTTGAAGTTTGTGGCGGAGACCTCAGGAGAGCCATAAACACTTTGCAGGCTGCGGCGTCAATGAATAAGCCTGTAGATGCCAAGCTGGTTTATTCAGTAACTGGCAAGGCCAGTCCTGCGGATGTGCAAAAAATGCTCAACACCGCCATCGGCGGCGACTTTTTGGGGGCAAGGAAACAGCTGCGTGATATGATTCAAAAGTACGGCGTAGCTGGAATAGATATAATTCGGCAGATTCACAAGGAGATTTTTAAGACAGCGATTCCCGAGCATTTGAAAATGAAGTTAGCAGGCATCACAGGTGAGATAGATTACCGCCTTGTAGAGGGGTCAGACGAGGAAGTGCAACTTAGCGCTCTGCTAGCCAAGCTCGTTGAAGAGGGCAGTGAAATAGAAAAGGCAAATTAGGTGCAATTTTTGTACACGGCATGGACCGTCAAGCACAAACCGAAATCCACCGCTGAAATCGTAGGGAACCCAAGTGCCATCAAAACTTTAAGCGAATGGCTCCAATCTTGGGACAAAGGCCTACCCAAAAAGAGAGCCGCTTTCCTGTATGGATCGCCGGGCGTCGGAAAAACGGTCACGGTTGAGGCTCTGGCTCACGACCTGCACATGGAGCTTGTGGAAAAGAACGCTAGCGATTACAGGACAGAAGACGCCATAAACCGCTTTGCAGGTTTAGCCTCACAATATAGTTCCCTGTTTGGGGGAAAAAGAATCGTCTTGCTGGACGAACTTGGCGGGTTGATGGGGAATGCCGACAAGGGCGGGGTTAAAGCGACCACCAACATTGTTAAAACCGCTCGGTGCCCAGTTGTTCTGATTGCCAACAATGCTTATGATACACGGTTCAGAACCCTCCGTAGCTATTGTCTCCTTATAGACTTCAAAAATCCTATGGCGAGCAGTATAGCCAAGCGATTACAGTATATTTGTGAGCATGAAGGAATACAAGCTGATGAGAACGCCTTGAAGTTTCTGGCTCAACGGTCAGGGGGTGATGTGCGCTCCGCGGTGAATGATCTTCAGGCTTTGGCTCAAGGGAAAAAACGCTTAACGTATGATGATGTTTCCTGGATTGCCTACCGTGACCGGCAAGAATCAATTTTCAACGTGCTTAAGATGATTGTTTATGGCAGAACATCTTATGGCGCGAAACAAGCTGTGGACATGGCTGAAGTGGACATAGACATGCTTTTCGAATGGATTTATGAGAATGTTCCCGCCCATTTTCCTGACCCCCATGACTTGGCTCAAGCCATGGACGCTCTTGCGATGGCTGATGTCTATCGTGGCAGAATCCATGCTTCACATAATTGGAGCTTCACGCGCTACGTGATAGATTACATGACTGCTGGTGTGGCGATGTCTAGGCAGAACTCCAAGGTTCAAGGGTGGATTCCGTTCAAGTTTCCAAGCCGAATTATGATGTTGTCAAGGTCTAAAGCTCAACGGGCATTGCAAAAGAACATTGGCCTTAAAATCAAGCGTAAATTCCACATCTCGGCTGCTCGTGCTTCAAAGGAAGTTTTGCCTTTCCTAAGGATTATTTTCAAAAACGATGTCCATAAGGCTGCTGGCATCGCCAAGTGGCTTGACCTAGACGAAGAAATGATTGAGTACATTGTTGGAAACAAAGCAAAAGCGGGGCAAATCACCGCATTTTTGCATTGAACGATCACTTAGCCGATCTTGCTGCCTTCCGCTATGTCCTTTTCTGGCTGCAACACCACAACGTTGCCTTCATCGTCTTCAGCCGCCAGTATCATGCACTGCGATTCCACGCCCATCATCTTGCGCTTTTGAAGGTTAAGGATGAACACGCATTTTTTGCCCACTAGGTCTTGCGGCTCGTACCAACGCAAAAGCCCGGCAACAGCCTGTCTTTTCTCCGTTCCAAAATCAACCATAATACGCATGAGGTTTTTCGAGTTCGGAATTTGGTTCGCTTCTGTAATTTTTCCTATGCGCAAATCGAGTTTTTGGAATTCTTCAAATGAGATTTCCATTTTAAACACCATCCAGAATTTTTCAACGCGATGAAAAGTATAAAGTTTTGCGGTTTCACTTACTCTGCCTGGCGGCTTGCAGTTTTCTTCTTTCTTCTGAAGCTATTCTGTGAGCTTGCAAAATCGGTTCAGGGATTTTACCGTGGCACACACAACCCTTAACGATTTTCACCGCTGTTTCAAGCGATATCAAGTGGCCGACGCTGACATAAACAGGCTTTACTTCCTCTCTTGTCGTAACTACCTCACCGATAATTTGGCCCTTTCTAACCAAAAATACTCGCCCTGCAATCGTCTTAGCCTCCCCGATCAGTCTGCTTTTTGCTACTCCAATAGTGGGTTTTCCTATCGCAAGACCGAGATGGCTGGCAAAACCGAATCCATACGGGTGTGCAACGCCTTGACCATCAGCAAGCAAAACGTCAGGCTGCAACCTCAACTTTTTGATACACGCAATCGAGGAAGGAATTTCCCTGAAGGATAGCAATGTAGGAATGTACGGAAACTTGACCATGATAGTTGCCGTTTGCCGCTCCAAAAGTTCAAGAGAATCATAATCAAAAACTGCCACAGCACTTATCGCAAACTCACCTGCATACGCCACGTCAACCCCCGCGACGCGATGGATCTTTTTAGGCAAGTGGTCTTCAGCAACTACCTTCTGCGATAAGCGTAATTGCGCATTGTGCGCTTTTGAAACAGAAAAATTGTGTGGCGCAGCAAAAGTAGGATACATTGGTTGACCTTTTTGGGGCGGGCGTTTTTTGCTCTGGGCGTGTTCAAAATGTTTCAGATAGTTCTCTAGCGCCTTTCTCCGCACTTCTTGTGTGACGTCTCCGCGGGTGGCTTCGATAATTCTCCGTGCCACATCGCATTTTCTCCTAAGCCCAGGAACAAGCATATACGCCTCATCCATTGCCATTAGCTCAATGTATATTCCATCCATGCTTGTCAAATACTCTTGACCTTTTTCAGCATATCCTTCACGCAACGCGTCCAAAACCAAACGGCGATACTCCCCTATGACATCCGCTAAACCCAAAACGTAGTCCATAGCGGGCACGTTGATCTCATTGGGCGTTACGAACCGCGCTTCTTGGATTAACCCGTGAAATATGTTCGCCTCAGCGTACTCCTGAAGCGCCGCGCTAAACATGCCGACGTAGATAATCTGAGGATATTCTTCCGCGGAACCTTGGAGTTTAGAGATAATCTCTTTTGCGGCTTCAATCATTTTTCCAGCTTTTTCATACTTTTTTTGATGCATAAGAAGTATCGATTGCTTGGAAAGACTTGTGGCTTTGCGCATGTTTTGATGCGCGTCTTCTCGCACTTCGTCTTTATGGGTAAGCTCGTCTTTCACCTTTTTCAGTATAGTTTTCAAATTCCCCAAGTTTTCACCATTCTGAATTGTAAAACGCAACAAACTATTAACTGTGTTACTATTAAAAAACGGGTTTTAGATTAAAATGGGCGTTTCCAGTTACCTACTCTTCGGATTCTGGTTCTGGCTCTACCCATTTTTCGATCAGGAGTTTGTCGTCCTTAAGCTTGAAACTAACCTTGACAAATATCGAGTCTGCTCCCTTGAATGGAAACATGCTGTCTTCTGCTAGGTCTTTCGGCAGGTAAATCAGATATTTGCCGTCTTTCCTCCTGAACAGGCGCCCTCTTCCTTCACTAACCATAAGTCACCACCCATGAAATTAAATCCTTAGTTCAAGAATAGGGTGCTCCTGAAACCTATTTAAAGCTATCTCTCACGGTTTCCGCCATCATTTTTTTAACAGTGTCAGATAGAACTAAAAATTGAATTGTTTGCATGATATAAAACGTTTACTCAACAATGCTCAAAGCTTGTAAACGTTTAACGTTTGCTTAACAATACAACCCGGCTATCGATCGACTCGTCTATAATCGAGTACCCAGTGCGCTCCGCCAAACCCGCCGCAAAATCACGGATTTCCGTATGCTGAGGCATGCTCCCATAATCTAAACGGAAACTCGAAAAACCAACATGCATGTAAGCCTTAGCCTCAATGTACGTGGGATTAGCCCTTTCAACAAGTTCAGCGTATCCGTCAACCTCTTCCATGTTATGCCCTTTAACCAGCGTCATGCGTATCACGGTGCGGCATCGGAAACTAGACAGCAGGCTTAGCGTCTCATTCAACTTCGCCCAAGCGTTGGGAACCTGAGGGCGACAAACACGTTTGAATACAGCTTCATTTGGAGCACAGACAGAGACGTAAAGCTGTGTTGGCTCTGCGCTTAACTCCGCAAGCCTCGAAGGCACTGTACCGTTAGAAACAAGAAACGTGGTAAACCCCCTATCGTGGAATGACTGGATCAACTCGCCTATGGGCCCATAAAGCGTCGGCTCACCAGTCAAACTAATCGCCACGTGCCTAGGCGTTAACGCTTCTGTGAGCTTCTGCCAGTTTGCCTTTGGGTTCCCACTATATCCGCTCAAAATTTGGGCTTGCGCCTTCAAGCTTCCTCGCACAATTTCCTCATGGTCGTCCCAACTTGGCAGTTTCATCTCGTCCCATTTTATCCGCAAGTCTCCGCTCTGTGCTCTCCAACAAAACAGACACTGCTGCGTGCAATAAAAAAGCGAAGGCGACATTTGAATGCACTGATGCGATTTTATCCCGTAAAACTTCTGCTTGTAGCAAGGTCGATCGTGAATTATAGACTCGTAAAGCCACTTACACCTTTTAACTGCTGAATGTTTACCCACAATATGATACTTATGCTTCTTTAACGCCTGCAGTAAAGAAGGGGGAATAGGCTGTTCCAAGATTTCTCAGGTCCACGCTTTTCTGGTTTAGTATATGCACTATTAGAACGGTTTTATAAAACGGTCTCCTTTCTAACCATACCCGAGCCAACGTTGAGGCGGTTGACCCTGCTCAAAGGCAAAGTTTAAAATGCTCTCTTGATAGTAATTTTCCATCACAACAAAAAGTCTGGCTAACACAGGAGAAGTGCATTTGAAAAAACGACCCGCCGCAATAATTCTTCTACTCTTAATGAGCGCTGCCTTTCTGTTTATGCCGCTTTCGATAGTTCTGGGTCAACTCGGCGTGAATGTAATCTTGGTTTCTCCCCAAGAAGAGGGAGTTGTAGGTCAAGAAGTTAACATTCAAGGAACCATCGACACCACAAATGGCCCATACGAAATTTGGTTCGGCAAGAACCTTGTGGCAAGCAAAAATTCAGAAGGCTACTATGTGAATGCTAATTTTACAATCCCCAAAGTTTCAGGAGGAGACTATACCATAATCCTGCGAGATGCCACCGAGAACGTTAACGCCACATACCCGTTCGCCGTGTCCATAGCCTACTACGTTGAAGCCATTGAACCGTCTCCGCCCGCGCAACTGCAGGAAGGGAACAGCGTTGTTTTAAATGTAACTTTCACTGGCGTGCGATCAAGCGGCACGTATTACGCGAATGTCACGGTCGAACTTCCAGAACCGGTGAGCACAACTTTTTCGAAGAGCATTCAACTTGACGTCTCAAGCCAAACGGCCATTGCAAGCGGACAGGTCACTTATCCAGACGCCACCTTTGGACCTGAAGGCTCACACACCAACTACACCGGCACATACCATGTTTACTTAAATTTCACTCAACAGTTAGCGGAAAATCAATTTTTCGTGGGTTTCACCGATAAAAGCGAATACCACAGGGGTCAATCCGTAGCAATACACGCCGTCGGATACCAACTTAACGAAAACGCAACAATCTCCATTAAATACTCGAAAACCGGCGCCTCTTTGCATTCCGAAACGGTGACCGCTTCAAACGAAGGCGTGATCTCCTCGACCTGGGCAGTTCCCATTGACGCGTTAATTGGCGATTACGAAATAACCATAATTTCCGATGGCACAGCTAAGGAGGTGCCTGACTCACAGGTCTTCACGGTTCCAGGTTATCCCGTTAAGGTTCGAACCTTGAACTTGGCAGGGGACTTGGCGCCTCAAATAATGGTTGAGGCTCTTGATTTGGTGACGAATACTGTTTCAAATGGTTCAAGCGGAGCTGATGGAATGGCCACTTTGAACCTTGAAACGGGTAATCATACGCTGACCGCGTTCTGGAATGACGTGCAGGTCGGCAGGGAAAAAGTGACCGTAACGGGTGAAGATTCTTTTGATTTAAAATGCGAGTTAACAAACCTTAGAATAACCATCCAAAACAAAGACGGGAATCTAATTCCTTTCGTTGATCTAGACATCACCTACCGGTATGTGACAAGGAACGGCGCCACGCAAACTGGATACGCCACAGGCCAAACAGGTCTCTCTGGCACGTTTATTTTGAGTTCGGTTCTGCCTGGAATAAGTTACACCGTTAACGCTTCTCTTTACAGCGTAGTTTTCAACACTGGAAACAACACTGTCATCACTTTGCCCGTGCAGCCGCTCTCAGAAGTAACAATACTGTGCCCCAGCCGAACCCTAACCCTAACCGTCCTAGATTACAATTCAGTGGCGATTCCTAACGCACGCATCGAACTGGTTGAAGTAACAAGCGGTTTGTTCCATGGCGCAACAACCGACGCCTCAGGGAAAGTTACTTTGGAAGTCACCTTTGGAAAGTACAGGCTGCGAGTCTACACCGATAAAGATATTTTGTTGAATGAAAGCGTGGTTGAGGTTTTCAGCGACACGGAAATCGACATTCGTTGCAGTCTCTATAACATTAAAGTATCGGTGGCGGTTGTTGACTATTTCGAGCAGCCCATCCCTGACGTAAACGTCATGCTACATGGACCCGGGAGGGAAGCTCGGTCAGCCACAACGCAGACCGATGGAACCGCAACGTTCAGCAACGTGATCGGCGGCAGAATGCAAATTATCGCTTACCCCGATGGAATGGAGAGTTCTTATGAAGCAGTTGCAATGCTGATTGAGGAACCGGCAACGGTGCAGATTCATCTGGCTAAGTATGTTCTCATAGGGCCTTTCCTGATTGAAGCAAGTGTGCTGGCATCTTTCATCATTGTTTTGCTGGCAATACTCGTGTTTGTCGTTGTTGAAGTGTACAGAAGGAAACGCGCCGAAGCTGTCAGCAGTGAAAGTTAAAATGGGTAATCATGAGTTTGAAATAAAAAAGTTTATATGGGTTCTTAAAACAATAAACTTTTGGGAATGCATCGTAACATTGAATTTTATTGATTAACAATAGAGGTGTGTCTATTGGCTCAAACAAAAAATTGTTCTCCCACCTGTCAATTCTTCAAATGCGCTAAAAACTCTACTATCTACCGTCGTGACGCTGTATGGTGCAGATGGACCGAAGATATGTGTAACGTTGCGAACTGTACTTATGCGCTCTGCGTTAGGAGACGACTGTTGCCTGGAGGAGTCTGCGGAGAAACCGTGAAGCGAAAGACTGTTGAAAAAGCTCCTGAAGAGGTAATGGGTCAAACCGTGAGGTTGCGAGGAAAGGCGCTGCGTAAGATAGGGGACAGAGAAATCTTTTAAAGGAAAAATTGGAACCCAAGCGTTTAACTCTTGAATTCGTGAGGTTAATTAAACCTCTTTTTTATTTGGCTTGTACACGTTTAACTACGGGCGGTTTTACCTTTTTCAGAATCCTGTAGCCGCAGATTATGCATTTTGTTTCTCCGCCGCGGAGTTCCAATTCTTCAGATGGGACTCTTGCGCCACATCTCATACACTCGTAAACAATTCCAGACTGTTCCATGGAAACTACCTGTCCTACAAAGGAAAAGTATTTTGCTTTTAAACGTTTCCAATAGCCTCTGAGTTAACGAAGGGTAAAGTTTGAAGAAACGGTTATGGGAAACCTTTTCAAGCGTTCTTTCTCCCGAAGACATAAGACAAGTTTACAGTTCCTTCGACGTTGTAGGCGACATTGCCATAATCAAGTTGCCCAGCACTTCGTCGGTGAACGCGCAAACAATCGCAAAGGTAATAATGGATACCCACCGGAACGTGAAAACGGTTTTGCTTCAAGCAAGCCCGGTGGCTGGAGACCTTAGGCTAC
Organism: uncultured Candidatus Bathyarchaeia archaeon; assembly: GCA_964655035.1. GTDB lineage: Archaea > Thermoproteota > Bathyarchaeia > Bathyarchaeales > Bathycorpusculaceae > SG8-32-3. The sequence continues at coordinate 8,423 of CAZZLA010000038.1, forward strand.
GCCCTTTAATTTATGTGGCTGGCGAAAACAAAACAAACACCGTTCACACGGAATTCGGCTGCTTGTTCGCCGTTGATGTGGCAAAATGCTATTTTTCTCCAAGGCTTTCTCACGAGAGAACGCGCATCGCAAGCATGGTTGAAACCGACGAAACTGTGGTTAACATGTTCGCGGGGGTCGGCTGCTTCTCCATAATAATCGCGAAACATTCGGGCGCGGCAAAAGTGTTTTCCATAGACGTGAATCCCGCGGCGATTCAGTTCATGAAGGAGAACATCAGGCTTAACAGGGTTTACGACAAAGTAAATCCGTTACTTGGTGATTCAAAGGAAATCATCAACAGCCGATTGCAGTACGTAGCGGATCGCGTTTTGATGCCTCTTCCTGAAAAAGCCCTTGAATACTTGCCCTACGCCGTTTCCGCGCTTAAAGTTTCTGGAGGTTGGATACACTACTACGGTTTCGAGCACGCCGCCAAAACCGAAAGCCCCACCGAAAACGCGAAGCTGAAAGTGGAAAAGGCGCTTGAGGCTGTGGGCGTAGATTTTGAGCCGCCCTTTGTCCGCGTTGTAAGAAGCACGGGTCCAAACTGGTTCCAAATTGTTGCTGATGTGCACGTCATGTGATTGAAACATCGGAGTCTCGGCATTTTGGTTCTGCGGGCTTGGACATGCATTTCCTTTCTATTGAAAGCCCCCTTTACTGCAGGGCACCTGAAAAGAGTTAAACACATTCCCCGTCATCTCTTGATGGCAAAGGATGACAGCCACCCCGTGCCACTTAATGTAAACGTGCAAAACGTTCAACACCCCTGTTTCTTTGTAAGGGCGCTATAGTCTTTTCCGAGGAGATAGCCGCGATAGTTTAATCTATTTACAGTATAAATAAGTGGGGCATAGACAAAAAATCACACGTCAGTTAACGCAAGGTTCCGGACAAACCCCTGAAGCGTTTTTCTCTGATATGGATTTTTTATGCGTGTTTTCCGAAACGCTTTTATTCGCGTAGCAACGTCTCATTCAACAGGTTCGAAGCTACAATGCCACAAACGCTAAAAAAAGAAAACTTGTCTTCACAGTTCTCTAGCTTCGGCTATTACTTTTAT
>CAZZLA010000039.1:0-8959 GCA_964655035.1 uncultured Candidatus Bathyarchaeia archaeon
AGTATATTCTCATACAAAAAGACTTCAAAACCACCTTCTTTTCATAGGCATCACAGCGCAAAATCAGGGCTGGTGAAAAGAACCTAAGCCTTCGAAAAGCCGCCTGTGTATACGAAAGCATCAACGAAACACACTCCTTAACACCTTGAAGCGGTTCTGCACAGTCAAAAACTTGGGCACTATCGCCGGTTCAAGCCGCAATCCAGACAGCATATAAGAAACGATTGCAGGCGACCAAAAAAGAACGGCGTTCTCGAAAAAATCTTTTCCAGTTGGACGCTCAGACTTCAAGTTTGGGCTAAAAGCTCGAAGCATGTTCGAAGAGAACCCTCCGCGGCTTCGCATGGAGATTATCGACGGTCTTTATATGAGGTCACGATAAACTCCATGGGTAAGCCTCAGAGCAGAGGTGAAAACGCTTAAAATGAAGTGTTTTAGCCGTTTGAAGCCTATTTACGGCTTTTTGATTATTGCTCTATTAGAAAAAAACTAGGTTGTTTATGAGTGTACGCAGGTTCGATTACGTACAAGCCAGCAGGTTAGCTTTTGCTGCAGAATAACCTCTGGAATGGTCTGATTTTTAGAAATAAGCTGTATGGACAACCGTAACTAACTAGGTTTTCCGAGGCGGTTTACGTACAGTTTTTTGAATATTGTTGATTTTGAAATAAGCTCTTTAATTGATCTGAGCGTAGAGACTAATAGAACATATGGAGGAGAAGGCGTGTCTTTCGATTATTTTGGAGACAGCGCAGAGACGCTAACGCGAACTGTTGAGGGCCGAACCGTAAAAGTGCGGTGGAACTGGGGAAAGTTCAAAACCACGGAAGGTTTCCCAGTTGATGAAAACATGATAAACTGGGTCATAGGTCAAGAGCAAGCGTTAAACGAGGGCTTCTTATGCCTAGACGAATGGGTTCACAAACTCAAGCATCTGGACCAGACGCAGTGGTATACAAATTGGAGCAACGCCAACCAGCCGAAGCCTTCCGCTAAAACGGTTATCAGCCCGGGACCTTATCTGCTGCTGTTAGGCGACCCTGGAACAGGCAAATCACTTCTCGGAAGAGCCTTATCCGAAAAACTAACTCAGGTTTACAAAGAGAATGGCATAAAACTCTTCGATGTCTTATCTTGGAAAAATCCTGTCCTGCCCAGTCAGCCACGCGTATCTATCCACAAAGTTGGAGAAGGAAAAAAGGTATTGCAAAAAGAACAGCGCAAAGAGTTTAAACACAAGTTCGCAACCAAAATCGGCCTAAGAGCAATACAGGTTCTTATGTTAACATTAGGAATATTTCTTTTGTCTTTAGGCTTGTACTTCATGATTGACGCATGGCAAACTTGGAACGCCAACGGCGTATCTATAGGAGGCACATCTTGGCAGGAATTGTATAGCTATAACTTTTCAGCGTATTTTGTAGACCGCTTCATTAACATGGTGCCCCTGACATTCATCCCAGGAGGAAGCTTGGTCTTCTTCAGCGTCTTCATTTGGTGGTTCTCACGCATGGGCGGATTAACCAATCTCCGCGGCGTCGGAGGCGCCCAACAGTCGGATGTCCCAAAGCTCATCGTGGACAACGGTTTGGGAACCGCCCCGTTTGTGGACGCCACAGGACACAGGAGCGCTCAACTCTTCGGGTCCGTGGCTTGGGATCCGTTTCAAACAGGCGGGATGGGCACACCCGAGCACCAGAGGGTTACGGCAGGCGATGTTCACGTGGCCTCACTTGGTATATTGTACATTGACGAGGTCAAGAACTTGGACTCGGAAGAGGCGGTTACGCTGTTAACTGTTCTGGAAGACGGTCAACTGTCCATAACCTTGCGGGGAAGGTGGCAGGGCGGAGCCACCTCTGCAATGGCAGTGTCAACCGAACCCGTGCCAGCTATTACCTTTCTTGTTTGCGCAGGAAACTTTGACAGCATAGGCCAAATTCACCCTGCGCTTATGGACCGCATTTACGGGTACGGCAAAGTCGTTCGCATGAACAATGACATGCCTAACACGCGGGAAAACAGGCGCAAATACGTCCAGTTCATAGCACAGGAGGTTAAACGCTTCAACCTGATTCCGTTCCGAAGAGATGCATGCATGGAAATAGTTGAAGAAGGTAGACGTCGAAGCAACAAACGCGATGCTCTTACCACGCGGTTTAGGCCTTTAATTTCCATAATTAAAACGTCTGCGACCTTAGCTATGAACGAAAACTGCAGAACAGTTGAAAGGCGTCATGTTTTAGAAGCATTAAACGAGCACTGTAAAACCATCCAAAAACAGCTGCTGGAACATGAAATGAATGAGAGAGGAAAACTTTTAGAAATAAAACCTGAAGGCGTAAAGCTTGGACAGATACACGGTTTAGCAGTAGTCCATGACCCGTTCAGCGGTGAAATGACAGGCAACGTTCTCGGCGTGAAAGCCCAGCTGGTTAAGAAAATTGAGCTCCCGAGAGACCATCCCCTTAAAGGCTATTACAAAGTGACCGGCGTCGCTAAGGGTCAAAGCTTCATTTCTGACAGCATCACCAAAGTCCGAAGCGTTATGCTCCAAAAATACGGTGTGGACATAGCGCAGGACTATTTAACTCACATTGATTTTGCCCAGTCATACGGAGTTGACGGACCTTCGGCAGGGGTAAGCATGGCGATTCTCTTATGCTCTCTTATCGAAGGCAAACCAATACGCCAGGATGTGGCAGTAACAGGCGAGATAAACCTCGGTGTCAGCGGCTCTATCCAGATCACAGCTGTAGGTGGAGTCCACGAAAAAATCAAGGCTGCCGAAGCGTGGGGCTTTAAGAAAGTTGTTATTCCACAAAAGAATTACTTGCATTCCGTTGACGCGAGAGACTACACGATAGACGTTTTGCCTGCGGCGACATTGGATGACTACCTGAAAGAATGCTTGGTGGAACAGCCGTTTCTCAAAGTGCCAGCTCGCAAATACAAATGACACCCCAGAACGTCTTTTTAGGCGCCTTCTTTAGGCTTATTTCGCGCGTACCCCTGATCTTGCGGAGTCACAACCTTGGGCTAAACCCTTTGAAGTTCTACGGATAGTTCATTGCAAAACTGCCGTTCAGTAAGCTTCGTTGCGCCATTATTACCGTGGGCTTAGCTCATCACCAGCACTGACCATGGGGGATTGTAGCGCGCGTATACAAAAGCATAAACCAAAAATCAAAAGTTAACCGCATTCACGTTCGCGACTGCTAATGCTGCTTGCGTGGTGGAAACATTTTTGAACAGTAACCGCGAAATACTCAAACGTTGGTATTGCTATGTCAGGCTTTAAAGTGGTTAACAAAAGTTTCAGTTTCTCCACGAAAGGCGAAATAGACTTCGTGAACTTGACTGACCAGGTTCAAGAGGCAGTATCCAAATCCGCCATCAAAAACGGCGTCGTCCATGTTTTCGCGCCTCACGCCACAGGCATACTTATCCTCACCGAAAATGACTATGCCCTGCTTGACGACATCAAAGCGTTTCTGGAAGAAATTGTTCCAAAGCGAAGAGCCTATCAGCACCCGTCCAACGCGCATTCTCACCTGCGTTCCATGCTTCTGCCACCCGACAAGACGCTACCAGTGATTGATGGGCGCGTGGAGTTCGGAACGTGGCAATCTCTGCTTTTTGTAGAAACAGATGTGTACCCGCGTAAGCGAACAGTGATAATGCAGGTAATGGGCGAACAATAACCCTCTGCAAATTCACGAAAAACGAGTGTCAAACGCGTTAATTTTTCTGTAGGCAAACAAGACCGATTATTTCGGCGCTTCGATTTTAATCCTCTAAAAGCGCAACAATTTACATGTAAATTTAATTGTTTAATTTTAATATCGCAATTGGATAGCCGCATTTTTAACTGTTTATTTTAAAATATTAACATTCGAAGTCTTTTCGCATTGCCGAGAAAACAGACACGACGTAAGCTTTCCATAAAAGCGATGTTTGCAACATGGAAAAGCACGTCTCATAGTTTAGTAAACGCCTGTTTTTGTGCGTTCGCTCCATAAAAATAGCTTTACAGCGTTATTTTTCCTTAAATTTTCTGCCTTGTATTTTATGTATTTATAAGTTTCGTTAGAGTTCGGAGAGCTTGCGGCTTTGGGCAAACTGACTGCTTGACGGATGCAGTGCCATTTTCAGCCTCGTTCGGTGCGTATTCTCTTGTAAGGGCCTCGCGGTCTCATCCGAGCTTTTTTCTTGGTTTCAACCTTTGATAAGGGCTTTTCATCTAATCGTTCATCGTTAGGGCCTTCGGCTGACGGAACCTCAAGTGGATCCGGAAAATCCGTCAAAGTGGCTTGTTCAGCGCCTCGGCTAGCCATCTTATCAATGGCTCTTGCAGCATCATCTGGTTCTGCATTAATACCTCGGATTGCATCCAAAAGCAGCACCGCCTCAAAACCGAGTTTGCGTGCATCCAGAATCGTGTTCTTAACGCAGTAATCAGTCGCCAATCCGCCCACAAACACTCTGGTAACGCCTTCCTTTTGCAGCGTGTTCGCAAGTTCGGTGTCGTCAAAACCCGAATACGCTTCCATGAGCGGATCCATGGCTTTCGATATAATCGCTGTGTCGCTGGGGAGTTTCAGGTCGGGATGAAACTTGGCGCTCTCAGTGTCTTGGATGCAATGGGGTGGCCATAGGCCTCCTTGGGCTTTGAAGGATATGTGATTTGGCGGGTGCCAGTCTCTGGTGGCGAAGATTCCTGTGTTTGCCTTTTTGAAGATTTTTATGTAGTCGTTAAGAACGGGAACTACTTGGTCGCCTTCTGGAACGGGCAAGGCGCCGCCTAGACAGAAATCCTTTTGCACATTTACGATTATAAGCGCGTCTGCTTTACCTACTCTAAAGTCTTTTTTCAAACAAATCTCTCCTAAACAATTTAGCTGAGCTCAGTCACCTAGAACTCTGTTGAAATATGGACGGGAGTAAGGGATAAATGTTTTCCAAGCGCTGAGGCATGGAAAAGTAATTAAGTCGTTGTTTGGTTAAGGTGTTGGGTGAAATTATGGCTGTTTTAGCTTATGTGCTGTTCAAGGTCAGTTCAGGAACTGAAAGGGAAGTTTGCCAGAAGCTCGTCGAGTTTGACGAGGTTATTCAGGCGGATATCGTTTTCGGCGAATATGACGTGTTGGCGAAAATCGAGACGCAAAGCTTGGCTGATTTGGAGGAGTTTGTTTCGGAGAAGGTTCGGAACGTGCCAAACGTGCTGGTTACGTCTACGATGATTATCTCCAGAGAATACAGAGGAAGAAATAATCGTCCGAAAACCACTTAGAGTTACGCAAGGTTCAGTGCTGCTGTAAAGTGTATTTCGGCGATGCTTTCGTGTACCGGAACGAATACCGTTCAAACAAGCAAGGACTTGCAAGCGTTTCTGTGGTGATGCAGATTCAGCAGCCTAAGTTTCACTAAGCCTTTCAGAATTGCTTTTTGGCTGTAATGGTTTTCCCGTTGAATCTGCGTGTAATTCCTAGAACGGAGTTATTGAGCAGTCTGTTATTATTCGGTTGGGTGTTGTTTTTCCCATTCTTGTCTGGCTTGTTTAATTATCACGTCTTTGTTCTCAGGTTCTGCAATGTCATGGATGGCATTCTCGATTTCGTATTTAACCAGCGAAGCAATTTCGTTAGGTCTTAACGGTTCATTTCTAGCCGCCTGATACGTTTTTAACGCGCGCATACCAAACTTAACCATCAAATTTTGCAGTTCCATTCTCAGATTCTGTAAGTCAGCATGACTTTCCTTCATCAACTGATCAAAGTTTTCTGAGTTCCAAGTCTTTTTCTCTGCTGCCATTCCCAATTACTATCCTTCAAGTTTGCCAATATGAATTCCAACTCTCAATTATAGCCTTTTCCATCCTACGCTCATTCTAGGCTGCAACAAATGGTTAGCAGAACTGACTGTTGAGACCTGTTCCGTGCATCTATATTGGCGGTTTAGCGTTACCTTTCTCCTTCAAGCCTCGCATCCACTTCTCAAACTCCTTTGACGGCGGATTCTCAACGTAAAGCGTTTTTCGTTTTGATTCCAAAAAGTTGTTTTCTTGACCAACGAATTCAGCCGCCGTCATAACCCTGTGTCCTGTCGCAATGGCGGTATCGTAAACTTGCTTTGTTCTTTGCTGCCAAGATTCGCCTCTTAGGGCATGATGCTCCAGAATGGTAAGTGATACAGTCTCAACCACTTCTGTCAAATTCCTCAGTCCCAACCGCAGCTGAGCCTCGTCAACTTTGAAGCCACCGAGGTAAAACGGTGGTCCGCCTACCATTATAACTTGCGGCTTCTCTGCGATAATAAGCTCAAGCGTGCACATGGACATCGGACCTTGAACGTCCGGCGCAAACATAAACCGTTCGCCTTCGTATTCGACAAGCGCCATCACAACCCAGCCAAGCATAGAATCGTCAGGCCCATGCGGAACAGCTTCCGAAAAACGCAAAACAGTTTCTCCTCCGAAAGTGAAAGCTTTGCCATCCGCTGTCTCTAATGCCTTGGCGTATTTACCCGCTGTTTTCTGGAAAAGCCAGGCGCGCCGCCTTTGGCTGGCGTTAATTTTTTCTCGCGGATTCTTCATCAACACCTTTTTGCCCTGATAAATTTGCCGTGCAGTCTGATGCGCCTCAGTCCAGTTGACCAGCCAGTCTTCGTAGGATGGCGTATGATGGTCAAAATGATAATGACTAATCGTGACTGCCTCAGCTTTATCTGCGGTTTCAGCGATGCGTTTCCGAAGGCGGTCTATGGTTTTGAACTCGATGGGATGGGGTGGTAAGCGGAAACGGTATGGGCAGAGTGAGACGCCAGCGTCCAAAAGCAGTGTAATGTCAGGCGTTTCAACTAGGGTGCACATGGACCTAACGCCGAAGCTTTCCGCCGCTAAGGGCTTTATCTTGATTTTGTGCAACACGTTTTTTGCTCTTCCTTTCCGTTTCTATCAGCATTAATGCATAAGCGAACATGTCTTTCGATAACAGCTACAACTATTATGGAGAGTAAAAACGTTCCGTTGACGCCTACTGTCTTGTGACTGCACCGTGACAGCCACAAAGTATTAAGTGTACGCTAAGCGTGAGAATTACGCGTATTAGCGTTGGGCAGATTCTGTGTGACACAACCGCAAAGGTTGTGACAGAAACTGTGGAAGCGCCAAGAAATCTTATCTTACTTGAAATTAAGGATGACAGAAGCTTATGAATGAAGAACAGGCTAAAAAAAACAAAACAGTGGAAGTTGTCACGCTCGCCGGAGGCTGCTTTTGGTGTACCGAAGCGGCTTTCACCATAGTAAAAGGCGTGGAAAAAGTTGAACCGGGCTACACTGGCGGCTCAGTGCCGAATCCCACGTATGAACAAGTTTCCTCGGGAACCACGGGGCACGCGGAAGCTGCGCAGATAACTTTTAACCCAGACGTGATCTCTTACCGAGAGATTCTTGAAATATTCTTTGCGACACACGACCCGACAACCCTTAACCGTCAGGGCCCTGACGTTGGCACCCAGTACCGTTCAGCGATATTCTACCATAATGAAGCGCAGAAGACCACGGCTGAGATTGTTATCGCGGAGCTGGAGAAGGAAGGAATATGGGACGCGCCGATTGTTACGCAGGTGGAGCCGTTAAAGGTGCTTTACAAGGCTGAAACCTATCACAAGGACTATTACAACAAACATCCGAATCAACCTTATTGCCAGCAGGTCATCACGCCTAAACTGGTCAAGCTACAGCAGAGGTTCTTGAGAAAGCTTAACGTGACTTGAACCACGTAGCAGCCCGAGCTGCAGAACAATCCATGGTTTGGTGCTTAAGTTTGAATAAGGCCGAAAGTATTCTGCGAAAAATCGAGAAAAGGGCGCGCAACGAGTTTCTGCCGATTGTGAGTCCGAAAAAGGGGCGGGTTCTAGCCGAGGAAATCAGAAAAGCTAAACCTAAACGCGTTTTGGAAGTCGGCACGTTAATCGGTTAGCGCGCGCTTTAAGTAGGCTTATTCATGTTCTATGTAAGTTTTTTTGGCTGCTTCTTGTTTCATATACTGCCTAAGTTTTTCTTCAGGTATGCACTCCTTTAATCCGTGGCAATACTTGTTTGTGTGGAAGGACAGAATTTCGGAGAGCGGTTCAAGAACCTCCTTGTTCAAGGCGTAACGCTTCTCTTTTCCGGTATCTTCTGAGCGGATTAGTATGCAGTGTTCCATCACTTCGAGGTTTTGACGTATGACTTCGGGTTTGTGCGCTAAGGCGCTTGAAATTTCAGAAAGGGTTTTGGCGTCCTCTTTTAGAACGTCGATTATGGCTAAGCGGGTTCGATTTGCTAGGGCTGAGAAAAACCTGTAGTAGGCTTCGTTTGAGAAATCTTCCATTTTTAGTTCACCAAGCAGAAACAGATTGATAATTTAAAATTACTTCAAGTTATTTAAATCTGTTGAATCTGAAACGCTGCGGCAATGGCGGCGTTGTTTTAGGTTGAAAAAAGGGTAAGAGCTGCTTAAATTCTGTCGAAGTAGGTAAGTGGCGCATACCAATAGACCTTGAAGGCATTTTTGCATTTTGGGTTTCGGCAAACAAAATTCTGTTCAATGACTTCACCATAAAAACTGCCTCTTAGAGGCTTTTCAAAGGAAAACGCGGAACGAACTTTATCTGGGGGCGTTGCTTTAAAAATCCAGTTGCAATATGGGCATTCGAGGGTGAGTTCGGATGCAATCAAGATAAACCCTTCGCCTATTATTATGAAGGTTCTAAGTTAAAAATTATGTGATTGAGACTGCTTGACCTTAACGTTTAAACGTGGGAAACGGCACGATTCTGTTTGGTGGGCGATGACGACTCTGGCCCCGAAGACGCTTAGGATGATTTGGATCTTGAGTGCGCGAGCCCCCAATACAGAAAACTAGCTCAGACAGCATTCTTTCAATAAAATTTTTCCATTCTTTCACTGCTGG
>CAZZLA010000040.1:0-8920 GCA_964655035.1 uncultured Candidatus Bathyarchaeia archaeon
TTTTCGCTTTGGCGAGCTGTTTCGAAGCCACTGGATGCTTCAGCATGAGTCTCTGCAAAAAATCTTTCGGGTTGCCCTTTTTTGTTGCAAGCCCGACCTTTGCTGTTCCGTCAAGCCTAGGCATAAGCCAAGCGTAAAAGCCTGGAGCATATGCTTTTCCCAGAAACACCTCAACCGCATCCATCTGCACATCCGTGACGTGATCAACTTCCGCTTCCACCGCGTAAACAAGCCTTTCGCCGTCAAGCCCAGCTAAGCCTGTTTGCCGCAGAAGCCTAGACGAAATTCCCTCGGCGTCAACCACAACTTTCGTCTTCACTAGTTCCTCCGCCTTGTCGCCTATCTTAATCTTCACGCCCTTGACTACACCATTCTCCATTAGCAGCGATTGAACTCGCGAGTTTAGACAGAAACGTGCTCCTGCTGCTTCCGCTTTATCCGCGATGTGCCTGTCAAAATCTTCTCGGTTAACCGAGCAAGTGACGGGCTTGGCGAGGTGAACGGAAAATTTGAAGGCTGAGGGCGAATAAAAGTTGGCTTGAGAATACGTGTTTTCAACGATTTCTCCAGAAAGCGGGTACAACCCCAGGTTTCGTAGGCTTCGGATGCTTAGATGTCCTGCGCAGTGTGACGGGATGCCAATGGATTTGTGTTCCTCAAAAACGGTAACTTTGGCGCCCATTTTGGCTAATTTTAAAGCCGTAAAAGAACCGACCGCGCCGCCTCCCACCACTATGGTGTCTGGCGTGTTTTTCATTGGCTGCATGCTTAGCAGTATTTACGTTAAGCCTATTGAGGCTATTGGACCAGTTCGACGCGTCTTTTTCCGCGGGACATGGAAGTGGTGCGGATTTTGCCGCTGACCTCCAGCCGCATCAGAATGTCGTTGAAGTCTTTGTAGCCTAAATCCTCAAATTCCGCTTTCAACTGATTGAAGAGGTCATCGTCAACCATGTCACCTTTCTTGTTCAAGATTTCTAATAAAACAAAAAAGGCGGGACGGGTTTTCCAGGTTTTAACTGCGGGCATTAGCAATGCTCCTTACGCAACAGGCGTTGCCGGTTTCTGTACCTGCCGAATCTGATGCATAAAGCTCTTGTACCATTTCTCCAAGTCCGGAGTAACAGACGGCCCCACTTCTTTCATGGCATCCTGAAAATCTTTCATGGTGACTTCCCTGGCGTTAACGTCTCTTCTCAGCGTATGCATGGCGGCTTCCCGGCAGAGGGATTCGATGTCAGCGCCTGAATAATACTTGGTTCCGCTGGCCATCTGGTTCAAGTCAACGTCTTTGGTTAAAGGCATGTCTTTTGTGTAGATTTTGAATATTTGAAGCCTGCTCTTTTCGTCTGGTTCCGGCACGTAAATTAAGCGGTCAAATCTTCCAGGTCTCAGGACTGCGGGGTCCACCATGTCTGGCCTGTTGGTGGCGGCAATGACCACTATGTCCTGAAGCGTTACAATGCCGTCCATTTCGGTGAGCAGTTGGCTTATGACACGTTCTGATACGCCGCTGTCAGAGAAGCCTAAGCCACGCCGCGGTGCAAGCGAATCCATCTCGTCTAGAAATATCACTGTAGGCGCTGCCATGCGAGCTTTCCTGAAGACCTCTCTTATGGCTTTTTCAGATTCACCGACCCACTTGGAAAACACTTCTGGTCCCTTAATCGATATGAAGTTAGCTTCGCTCTCGGTTGCCACTGCACGCGCGAGCATGGTTTTGCCGCATCCGGGTGGACCATAAAGCAGTATTCCTTTCGGCGGTCTTATTCCAAGCTTGGTGAAGATTTCTGGGCTTTTCAGCGGCCATTCAACTGCTTCCTTCAAGTGCTGTTTCACGTCGTCTAGACCGCCGACGTCGTCCCAGTTAACAGTGGACACTTCTATGTACACTTCACGCATGGCTGTAGGCGTGACTTCCTTGTAAGCGTTGAAAAAGTCATCCATTTTCACTTCCATTTTCTCAAGCACTGCTGGCGGTACACGCTCCTCTTCTAGGTTGATTTGAGGCAGGTATCTGCGAAGAGCTTTCATGGCGGTTTCTCTGCCTAACGCCGCAAGGTCTGCGCCTGTGTACCCGTGTGACAGCTCCGCGAGTTTCTTGAGGTCAACATCTTCGGCTAGGGGCATGCCTCTCGTGTGAATCTGAAGAACTTCGTATCTTCCCTGTTTGTCTGGCACGCCGATTTCGATTTCCCTGTCAAACCTGCCTGGTCTCCGCAACGCGGGGTCCAATGCGCTTGGTCTGTTGGTGGCGCCTATCACTATGACGTTTCCGCGTCCCGACAAACCATCCATCAGGGCTAGGAGTTGCGCGACAACACGCCTTTCAACTTCGCCTGTGACTTCCTCACGTTTAGGTGCTATCGCGTCAAGTTCGTCAATGAATATTATGCTTGGTGAGTTCTGTTGAGCTTGCTGGAATATCTCTCGCAGCCTGGCTTCGGACTCGCCGTAGAATTTGCTCATGATTTCAGGGCCGTTTATTGAGTAGAAGTTGGCTTCGGACTCGTTGGCGACTGCGCGGGCTAAGAGGGTTTTGCCGCATCCGGGTGGACCGTGAAGCAGAACGCCTTTTGGAGGGTCTATTCCAAGTCTTTGGAAAAGCTCAGGATGCCTCAAAGGAAGCTCCACCATTTCGCGGACTCGTTGAATCTCCTCATGCAAGCCACCGATGTCTTCGTACGTGGTTCTCGGCAGTCCCTTTGTCTCCGGAGCTGGCTCGTTGAGGATTGTAAGGCGGGTTTCCGCCGTGACTTTTATGATTGCATGCGGACGAGTCTTGGTAACCGTGAAGGGTATTGCGTGCCCAAGCATCATAACCAGGGTTGTGTCGCCTTCAACGAGGGTTCTCTCCATGAGACGGTTCTTAACGAAGTTTGTGAAATCGTCGTCCACGTTTAATCGCATGTCAACTGGCGCAAGCGTTATGCCTAGCGCAGTTTTGACTTTCGCGGGTCTTACCACAACATACTCGTTTATGGCTACACCTGAGTTCTTTCGGGTGAACCCGTCGATGCGTATTATGTCTCGATTTTGGTCTTCGCTGTAGGCTGGCCAAGCTATGGCCGAGGTTGTTCTCTTGTTAACTATTTCTATTACATCGCCTGCGCTTATGCCTAGTTTCTGCATGGTTCTCTGATCTATGCGGGCGATGCCTCTTCCAACATCTCTTTGGCGTGCGTCTCCCACGCGCAATTGAATTTCGCTCATTCAGAATCCTCCTGTTATATGAAAGTGAAGCGTCTGAAACAGAGGTTTATTCCTATATAAACTTTAAAGCGTCACGAAAAAAACTGATATTTTCAGTTTGACGTTTAGGCTTAAGGGTTTTGGCGCTTCTACCTTGTGGAGAGTCCCCCTCCCATATATAAAGACTGAAACTTTGAAGCTCAGTCAAGAAATCTTGACTAAGGAAAAGAAGTCTTAGTCAAGAATTAGCGCGCGCCATAGTCCAATCAATAGCGGGCGGTGCCCTCTTTGCTATTTACTGGTTCACGAAAAAATATAGAAGAAGAAGCAACGATTATTAGAACAAGCAAAAATCTAGCAGAGTCCGCCTTGTTTGAAATAGTAATTCTCTTCCTTCTTGGAACCGAAGCTTCTCACGCCTTCCCTCTTCAACTGCTCTCTAAGCTCCGCAGCGTAATCCTTAGTCAATTCGCCCCTCTTCTCAAAATACGCAATTATCGCCTCTACCTGCTCTTCAGTGTCACAGCGCCGTATGAAATCAACAACGGTTGGATCATGATTGCGAAACTTATGCGGCACCGCTTTTTCAGCCTTGTCCGCATCGGTTCTAACGGCGTCTATCCCAACTTTGCCATCTTCGCCTTCAAGTTCCTCTAACAGATTCGGAAACATCTTCTTAAACGACTTTCTATCGATCTCCACGATTGCAACCTTCGAGCATAGCAAATCAATATAACATGTGAAAACGCACATTTAAGTGGTTTTTTCCCTGATTCACCAATTTTCCATGTTAAACAGGAAAAAATTTCTGTGCTGGATTCTCTTTAAGCAGGCGTTCTAACTCTTGAGTTTTAAGCCCTCTGATTTCATCTCCGAAAATCTCGCATTTTCTCCTGCTTCCGGCTTCTTCTGAGTTTCGAACGACAAGTTCAGCTGTTTGTTTGCCTGCAGTCTCAACGTATATGTGAAAGGAAGATTCGGGGGTTCCCATTTTGGTTTCGGTAGTCCTCTCAGTTTTAGAAATTTTAAACCCGTTTTTCTTGAGGGCGTCTACGACTTCGTCTGTCGTGTCATGGTACAGGGCTATGTCGATGTCGCTTCCCTGGCGGATGGTTCCACGCCATACGCTTCCGATTAAGATGGGACAGTATTCTTTGAGGATTGTCATTATCTTCAAGGCTTCTTTCCGCATCTTGATTAACCGTTCTTTTTTGGCTGGTCCTTCAAGCATGTCAGCGATTTTATCGAGTTCCACGGCAACTTCCAAGTTTGAGGGCAGAAAGTTGGAGCCTAAAGTTTTTGCAGCCTTTACTTTGGCTTGTTTATATTCCTTTGCAGCTCCAAAATACAGGAGGGTCGCTGCTTCCCTCGCGATTTTGCATCTTACCTCAGAATCAGCGTTCAATTTTTCACCATACAACTGCCGAGTCAGCGTTTAGATACATCTTCGTACAGCTGAACCGTTTTTTCGGCAATCTTATTCCATGTAAACTCGCTTAAAACCCTTTTCCGACCGTTCTTTCCAAGCCATTTCCGTCTTTCCGGGTTCTCCAACGAACTTATGATTCCCCACGCGATGTCTGAAGGGTTGTTCGGGTCTATGTGGTAGCCGCATTGTTCGTCACTGCAGCAAACAACTATTTCTCGCATTCCGCTGACGCCCGTAGCGCCCACCACAACAGGCTTCTCCATGCTCATTGCCTCAAGCGCGACTATGCCAAAAGGTTCATAATAGCTTGGAAAAACCGCCACGTCGCAAGCCGCGTAGTGCAGAATGCGTTCTTCTTCAGGAATGAAGTCAAAACGGAATCGCACGTACTCATTCAGCCTCATCGTTCGGGTCAAATTAATCAGGTATTCCTGCTGGTCGCCTACACCTACTATGACCAACCTTGCGTTGGGAATCTTGGACAAAACATGAGGCATCGCCATAATCAACTTGTCCACGCCCTTCACGCCCACCAATCTTCCTAGAAACAGAATCATGAAGTCGTCTTCTTTGAGACCGTAAAACGCCTTGATTTTCCGCACTTGCTCACTGGACACGCTTTCCGGGTCATACTTTTGCGGGTCAACCCCATTATATGCAACTTCGATTTTGTCCTTTGGAAAACCTAACTGTATTAACTCATCTTTCATGGCGTAAGACACCGTGATGATCATGTCAGCCATCTTGGCTCCGCGCAACTCAATGTTGCTTACCACGCTTGACCCGTTTCCCAGCGTTCTTCCCTTCTCTGTTGAGTGAACGTGAAACACCAGTGGCAGTTCGCTTTCTTTCTTCACTGTGACTCCGCCCATTATTGAAAGCCAGTCATGAGCAACCACCACATCGTAGTTTACGCCTTCCTTCTTGATGAGCTCGTTGATGAGCTTTGACGCTGTAAGGTAATTGTAAACGAGAAGATTGCCGAATAACCGCAGCCCTCTGCCCCATTTTTTGATGTCTTCCGCAATCACGTCGGGCAAGGAGTCGGAAACGTCAATATGTAATGGACGGTGAATCTCGATGCCGCGCCAAATCTCTCTCGTTGGAAGCGTGCCACCGTCATCATTCATTGTGAAAACCGTCACGTCATTATCCATCAAAACAAATTTTCGCGTTATTTCAGCAGCGTAGGTTCCCAAGCCACCCACAATTTTAGGCGGATACTCATAAACAAGCACAGCAATTTTCATTGTTGGAGTTCACCATTTTCCAGTTTAGCATTGCTTGTCTTCTTACTAAAGCTTTGCTTATTTCAGTTCAGTAAGTCGCTGAGAAACGTTGATTAGCTTGTATGCACATATAGCCCTCGTAGGTGTGTTGTAGCCAATGAGTTTATCACCCACTAAACTTGAGATACTGGAAACCATGTTGCTGCTTGACAAGCCTGAGAGAGCAATGAGCATAGCGAAGGCCGTCGGCAAAGAATTTCCTTCCGTTATGATGCACATAATCGGACTCACTCGCATGGGATACATAGCTTCACCTGAAAAAGGACTTTACACCCTAACGGAAAAAGCCAAGAAAGCTCTAGGCATACCCGAAATCAACGAAGAAAACGCCAAAAAAGCATTAGCGGACATGCCGCAAGACCAGTCATTCCACTTTTACGCAAGCATAGGAAAACCATTAAGCCTCCAAGCCCACAGCCTTCAAGATTTTCGTGACAAAATTCTGAAAGTCAACCTGGACTCGATACAATTCCATGAGAGCCGCGGAGATTTTGAAGCCTGGTTCGCAGGACTCGGCGACATAGAGCTCGCGAAAAAAGCAGCCTTGCTAAAAGAGAAAAAGATGGATGAAGAGGAACTGCGCAGTAGACTGCACGATATCGTTGAGAACCGGTGCGCAGTGTTAACTAATGTGGCTGAACATTCGTTTTCAGCTGAGTCGGCTACTTCAGCGGCTTAAAGCGTTCCCCGAGCTTTCCCAGAACTTTCTGTATCGTCGTGTACTCCATGTCTTCAGCACTTAAACGCGCAGTCTCAAATTCGCCCATGTTCCGCAGGATGCAGGCGTTTTGCATGGCTTCACGTCTTGCCAAAGCAAAGCCAGGGTCATCGAACAAGTCGGCGGTGATGGGAACTCCATCATTGTCGCTTGAGATTCTGCCGTCTGCCACTTGAAAGCCTATGGCAACGATTCGCGGTGGGCCATCGAAGACCGTGCATTTTGACGATTTCAGTCCTACGGGCATTATGGGTCCCCAATGGCTTCCCCGCATCCACCCTTGTACGAAGTAGCTGTGCATGAAAGGCGCCCAAGATTTCACCTACCGCGGGCAGTCCCTGTTGCGCTCGGGCAATCATAACTGGGTCGTCTTTTCCCACGTATTTTCCCGCTATCAACGAGAGTTTGCTTACGCTGCTTGCGGCGCAGATGAGGTTGTCGCTTGCTCTTCAGACGCGAGAGATGACATAACGCCCAACGGTGCCTATCAGCGCCAGCAATTCATACATTTCTTCGGGGCACTTGAGAATTATGGATTTGTTTTCCTTCGTGTCTATCACTTCAAATTTGAAACCGCAAAGCATGCTTGGGTCAATAACGAGGCCGGCGGTATTCATGGGGTCGGCGAACATGCGGAAAAGCGGGTAATTGAATGAGCCGGCAGAGGTTTTGTCAGCTGCGAAAACAACGATTGGGTCAGAGGCGCGTGCCTCTATCTCCATTTCTGCAACGCCTGGACCCATCCCGCGCACGTCCGCTGAACGTGGTCTTCAAAAGGTCTTGGCCTGCGGCGTAGAGCTTCAGCTGCGAAGCCTTATCGGCGCATTCTTTGAACGTGTCCCATGCAAGTTTGTGAATTTCAGGGTTTTGTTCTCCTTTTCCATCCACCATGAGCAGTTCAAGGTCGTCGCCAGCGTTGAAAACGCAAAAGTTGTTTACTACGCTTTCTTCTATTGCTTTTTTGAGGTTTTTCTCCGCGACATCAAACAGGGGTTTGGGAACAATATAGTGTCCAGCTAAGGAGCCAACGTCACACTTTATTATTGAGATCGTGACTTTTGACAAATATACAACCCTAATTTAAATTTCCAGGCGAATTGAATTTAAGTTTTTCAGAAGTTCGGTGAAGCTTGAGAAAATATGAAATAATAAGAGATGTATAGTCAAGTGCAGGAGTGTGATGGCGCTGAGCGAGGTCAGAGTGGTTTCGGTGAAGCTTCCTGAAGAAGTTTACCACGAGATGGTTTTGCGCATTCCAGAAGGTGACAGGAGCAATTTCATCCGAGAAGCCATAATGGAGAAGCTTCAAAAAACGCCTAGGGCGAACAAGCTTCTGGAGTTGGAAGAGAGAATGAGCAAAATCGAACGGAGCGTTGGAGAAGTTAGGCGGTACCTTGCAGACTTGGAGCTGCTCACGTACCAGCATGGGAAAATAAACCCGCACACCTTTTGCATCGACGAAACAGACCACAAAATTGTGGATTATCTGCTGCATTACAAGGGCGCAACCACGCCTGAACTCGCGGAGTACACTAAGACTAACAGGTGGCTGGTGCTTAATAGGCTGAGGAAGATGCAGCGAAGCTCAAAGAAGCAGTTCGGCAAACCCATAATTGAGTATTATGCGGGAGAGAAATCTGGCAAGAAAAAGGCTTGGTGGATAAACGAAGAACTAATTCAAGAATAGCGCGTGGTTAGTTTTAAATCTGTCAACACCTTTGTTTTGAAAAAGGGGCCCGTAGCCCAGCACGGATTAAGGCGTCGGCCTCCGGGCGCGTATGCGGAAGAAAGCCGAAGACCCTGGGTTCAAATCCCAGCGGGCCCGCCACCAAACTCGATGCCGTCATGTTGCAGGTCGAAGTCTTCAGCGTGGGTTTTCAAGATTTTACTGTTCTGGCGACGTTTTTTGCCCAGTTGCGTATGGCGTTCAGGTCTCTTGTGTCGTAGTTTCCGGGTTCTGTTTGTGGTACTCCAGCTTCTTCTAGTTGAGGCTTAATCGCCTCCATAAATTTTCCAAATAGCCAAGGCACCTTGTTGTAGTTGTAAACACCTCCAAACAAGCCTAAAGCCACAGGCTGCAGATGGTATTTGGCGGCTTTTTCTTCCAGATACTTTGTTCTAGCGTTTTCGATTGATTCTGCTTTGTCTGTTTTATTATCTAATGGTTTTGTGCTGCCGCAGCAGACAAACAGTGCAACTTTCTTTTTTGCCAGTTCTTTCTGGAACTTTTTGAGGAACTTTTCGGGTTCTTTTGTCCATCTGTTTATTTGGATTCCGCTGCCGACTATGACA
>CAZZLA010000041.1:0-8913 GCA_964655035.1 uncultured Candidatus Bathyarchaeia archaeon
CAAACTGCCTTGTGCATCTCTCTCTCTGACATCGACTATTTCAACTCCTTCTACTGTTTTGCGTGCAGAAATAACTTCTTACACGATGCTCTTATGCATTACAGAGGAGAATATAAAATTTGCCATTTAGATCATAGGAATCAGGTGTGGAAGTTTTCTGCTTGGCTCCAGTGTGAAAGAGTTAGGTGCAGAAACAGGCGAAAAACTCGGGGAAAATTGCGATCAGTCCCTAAAATCAGGAAAAATTACGACAAGGCGAAGCCAGCGTTGACTTCCGAGCCCCGCAAAGCATCGCATTGTGCAAAAAGTGATACGGTTTTCCAGGGTTTATCCTTGAAATGGTAGGGGCTGAACTTCAAAAGGAATTTTCTCTTTCATTTTCTCGGCGGCGTATGCGACAAGCTGATTAAACTGCTTTTCTGAGAGGACATTGCGTGCTCTGGACAAAACTTCCAGACATAAGTCTTTAAAAACGAGGTCAGCGCAACCCAACTTTGCATCATCAATCAATTCTCTGCAAGCTTTAAAGATTTGTTCATTCATGCGACTTCACCTTGCAATCGAATACTTCAATCTGAAAAAGATTAAAACACTTATGAATTCAGAATACTTATCCGAAATAAACTTAGCTGCAGCAGCCAAACCGCGAATTTCGCTAATGTCTGTCGCCAAGATAAATCTGGAGCATGGTGAAGTCTACGTTTCCACCAGTCACAACGGAAACAACGGTTTTACTTATTTCTCTCTGATCAGAAGCGCCGATTACACTATTGGCAGCTCAAATATTTTACTACCATAAACTATTTAGTACGCTTTAACATCAGAACCTTTTGACACAGGTGTTTTTATGAGCGCAACAGAAAACTCGAACCCAGCCGAAACATTCAGGAATAGAATGCGGGAACAACAAGAAATTCTCAAATACAAAATGAAACAGGTTAAGCACACCGTCGCCGTGATAAGCGGAAAAGGCGGCGTAGGCAAAAGCACCGTAGCCGTGAATCTTGCAGCGGCTTTTGCTCTGCATGGGAAACACGTGGGGATTTTAGACGCGGACATACATGGTCCCAGCGTCCCTAGACTGTTAGGGTTGACGGGACAGCAGGTGAAGGTGGGCCCGCCAGGCGCGTTTCCAGTAATAGGAGCGTTGGGGATGAAGGTTGTTTCGATTGATTTCTTCTTGCCGGAAGAACAAACACCTACCATTTGGCGGGGTCCCCTTAAAATGTCGGCTATACGGCAGTTTCTGTCAGATGTGGTGTGGGGCGAATTAGATGTGCTGTTTATTGATTTGCCGCCTGGAACCGGTGACGAACCGTTAAGCATTGCTCAGCTTTTACCCAACATCGACGGCGTGGTCATCGTCACGATGCCTTCGGAACTCTCGCGAGCCGTTGTGAAGAAGGCAATCACGTTCGCACGAAGAGTGGGGATGCCCATAATCGGCATCGTTGAAAACATGAGCGGCTACGTCTGCCCAAATTGCGGAGAGAAAATCGACATTTTCCAGTCTGGCGGCGGAAAGAAGATGGCGGAAGAAACATGTGTTCCATTTCTCGGCAGCATTCCGATAGACCCGAAGGTGGGCGTGGCTTCCGATAAAGGCTCGCCTTTCGTGATTGAACAAGCAAACTCGCCTGCGGCAAAAGCGTTTGTTGAGATTGTCAAGAAAGTTGAGTCATACCTTCAAGAAAAAGAAAATGCGAAACCTAAGTAACGTGTTGATGAAAAAACATATTGGTAAAAATTAAAAGAAAAGTAGTGGAGAGTTAAATTCGGTTTTCTTTGTTGCCCCGCCATTGTCATGCTTTTGTAAGCGAAATCTCTATCGTTGAAACCATTCTAGACCTGTTTTGGCCTTCTCTGGGTGGCATCTCTACTGTTCCGATAGCTATCTTTGTCACTTTCAAGTCTTTTAGGAAACGGCTTCGAGTTATTTCCGCTACGTCAACGGCTGTGGTGATTGCTTTTCCGCGGGCTTTCAACGTTATCTCTTTAAGACTAGCTTGAGAGAACGCTGTTATGATAGCTAGGACATAGCTCATGGGAGGTTTGTTTCCAACGAAGATTACGTCTGATTTTTCTGCCATTTTTCTATCACTCCTTTTTTTATTCTTCCTTGTCGTGTTGCTAGCGTTCATGTCTTCTCTCCTTCGACATTGAACGGTACTGCTCATATGCACAAGCTTACTTATAAATTCAATAACTGGATGCATGTCGCGTGTTGCCAGAGGAAAAGCGGTAGGGTTTTATACCTAATCATTAAAGGGAGAAGTGCGTGATGGAGGGTTACCTATGTCTGTGTCGCCAAGCATCCGAGAGGTTTTAGCCAGGAGAATAGCTGGAGAGATAATCCTCTCAAACAAGCCTGGGGCGACCATGCGGAAGTGGCGCGAGCTTTTCGCCGTATCGCAAATAAGCCTCTCCGAGCGGATGTCGCTTTCATCTTCGGTTATAAGCGATTACGAGAGCGGCAGAAGAAAAAGTCCAGGCGCCAAGTTCATCAGGCGCTTCGTTTTGGCGTTGCTGCAGATTGATGAGGAAAAGGGTAGCCGCTTCACCCGAGAATTCGCAAAGCTAACGAGTTCGCCGTCCATGGCTATCGTGGACCTCAGGGAATTCCCAATCCCTGTTCGTGTTGAATACCTGTGCAGAGCCATAAACGGCGAAGTGGTAGCCTGCAAGGACAAGTTTGTGAAAGAGGTCAGCGGCTACACCGTAATCGACAGCAAGAAGGCGGTTGAAGCTCTTTCCGGCTTGGAATACGCGCAGCTGTTCGGGGCGACAACTGACCGCGCGTTGGTGTTCACGAACGTGGACAACGGGTGCCTCCCAATGATGATTGTGCGCACCAGCAACTTGAAACCGAAAGTGGTTGTTTTCCACCGCGTGAAACCAGACGACTACGCCATTAAGCTGGCAGAATACGAGCAAGTACCGCTTATCTACTCAGATGTGCCCAGCATGGAGCAGCTGGTGAAGGCGCTGAGGAAACTGTATCGCATAGCCCTGCGGATAAAGCTTGGAAGACGCATACGCCCGCCACCAAAAATAAGCGCATAAATGAGACGTTACCACTTTTCCCCAATACTTCCATCTATACGGGGGAAAGTTTCCGTGAGCAGCATGGTCACTTGAACATATTTGGATCCTAATAGAAATACATTGCAGAAGCCTATAGAGGTCTATCCGCACAGGCGCTGAGGATTCTATGCAGTTTAGTATATATAAAGGGGCTATAGACTGTTCCGAGCGCTAGAGACCCAGAGCAAACGTTTAAGCGCAAAACAGATTATTAGTTTCGCAGTCTATACTCCTTGATGTGGGTTAGCGTGATACAGAAGATCTTAACTGGTTGCAGTTGCATCGACAGCAAATTGCATGGTGGCATATCATCTGAAAGCGTTACGCTGATTTACGGAGAACCAGAGACTGGAAAGACAACACTCGCAATGCAATGCGCCGTGAACTGTGCTATACAAGGCTACAAGACGCTGTACGTGGATTGCGACAACACTTTCTCCGCGAAAAGGCTCTCTCAGGTAGCCTCGGGAAAATTTGAGGAAATCGCAGACCTCGTAATCCTGATACGACCAGCGAACTTCAAAGAGCAAACCGCCGTTATAGACCGCATTTCAGAGTACACCGCGAAAAACTTCGGGTTAATCGTCATCGACACCCTCAATTCCCTGTACAGAGCTGAAGTCGCAGAGTCCACTGGCAAAGCGTTCGGACCAAACCGCGAGCTAAACAGGCAACTAGCTATTTTGGCGCAGACCGCCAAAACCCAAAAATCCCCTGTGGTGATAACAAGCCAAGTGCGAAGCGTTCTGGACGAATCCTACCACAGCGTGGCACCCGTAGCCACCAGAGTTTTAAAATTCTGGGCTGACACAATAATCGCCATGAAACCCACAGAAAGCCCCCAGAGAATCAAAGCAGTGCTCGAAGAAACACGCCAAACCCCTCAAGAAGCAAACTGCTACCTGAGAATAGACGAAACCGGAATACACGACTCCCCATTCCACCAGTGACGGTTGATTGAATGGAAATAGCCACACTAATCATCGAAGCACTAAAATTCATATTTCCCGCCTACTGCGCAAACGCCGTACCGGTGATTGCTGGAGGAGGAAAACCGATTGATTTCGGAAAGAATTTCGTTGACGGAAAACGAGTTTTTGGGAAAAACAAGACTTGCTGGGGCTT
The DNA here is from genome assembly GCA_964655035.1 of uncultured Candidatus Bathyarchaeia archaeon. Classification (GTDB taxonomy): domain Archaea; phylum Thermoproteota; class Bathyarchaeia; order Bathyarchaeales; family Bathycorpusculaceae; genus SG8-32-3. The sequence continues at coordinate 4,210 of CAZZLA010000041.1, forward strand.
CTTTTTCGGCTTAGCTGTAGGAATTGCTGTTGGGTTGGTTGAGTGCTCTCTTTTTGGTTATCCTTTTCTGTTCAGTGTGCTTTCGCCTTTAGGCGCTCTTTTAGGCGATTTGGCAGCTGCTTTTCTGAAAAGGCGATTAGGGATTGCTCCTGGTGGTTTGTTCCCTATTGTTGATCAGGTTGACTTTGTTGTTGGCGCACTTTTGTTTTCGTTGCCCTTAGCGATTGTATCTTGGGAGCTGGCAGTTGCGGTTATCGTAATCACTCCTCCAATTCACCTAGTCACGAATTTCGTGGCGTACAAATTGAAATTGAAAAAAAATCCTTGGTAAGAATCAGCCACCAAGCTTGATTTGGATCGCATCTTCCAGAAAGATGTACGCTAAGAGCAAAAGCGTTACGCCTATAACCAGCATCATGTAAGCCTGTCTTGGTTTGTAGGCGTATTTAGTGCTTTGATAAACAGCCAACAAACCTGCAAATCCCATCCCGTACAGCATTATCGCGATTACGCTGTCGGATATGAATTGTTGCCCAAGGTCAGGATACAGGAAAATGAAACCTTTGCCTGTGTAGAATGCGGGAAGAGGTGATGAAATAAGAGTGTATAATCCCCCACCGAAAAGAAAAATTGCGTACGCAATCACGATTATGGAAATGACGAAGGATGAAGGCTTCGCTGTTGAAATCTTTCGGAACCATCGGCTCAGCGAAAACGACGTTTCAGCTGCTCGTCTTTTAGCTTTCTTCGACACTTATTGTTCCCTCATTGTTTATCAGGTAATTAGCTACTTCTTTAGCCCATTCTCCTGTTAATGAATTTTGCTCAATCTCACTTAAATATTCTTTCCAAGAAATCTTTAAAGCCTTTCGCCAAACCGGATACTTCTCCACAATGTTTTCATAGGCTTTCAGGTGCATCTGGCAGAAGCCGTTTTTGACGAGGGTTCGGGGGCAGATTTTGCAGTTCAACGATTTTTCTTCCTTGAGTGTTGGTTATTTGGAGGGTTGAGTTCTGGACTGACGTGTGATTTTTTCTCTATACCCCCTCTATAAATAGATTCTACTTGAAGTTCACTGGGTTTGTTGCGCATGTCTCGTTATTTTTCTTCCTTGGTTTTTGATGGACATTTAGGATTGAAACATAATTTCCAAGGGCGTCTCGCTTTCATCCAAACTCGCACGGTTGGCCAGCCGCAACTTTTACAAACATCACCTAGTGGCTTCACCAAACCTCTCTGAGGAAGGGGAAAAGCGGTTTTACAGATGCCTTCAAAATAGTTTGTGCAGCCGATAAAGCGTTTACCAGTTTTTTTTGACCGCAGAATAACTAGTTTTCCACTGTGGCAGACTGGACATGCACCGATTATTCTTTCTTCTAGTTTCGCTTTTATTACCGCTTGGCTCAAGCGTTCCCCTATAATTCTCTCGTTTTCCTTCAGTTTCTCTGTTACAGGCTTCAGAATTTCAATGACACCTCTCAGAACATTTTCTCGCGTTTCCTTTCCCTGTTGAATCTCACCCATCCTTTTCTCAAGCTTCCGCGTAAGCTCCAGCGACACCACCTTTGGACAATACTTTTTCAGAACATCAACAACTTCGAAACCAAGGTCAGTAACCACAATCCTCTCGCCATGAGTATACTTCCTTGTATGCAGCGTTTCTATGATTCCTGCTCTTGTCGCTTTGGTTCCTATCTCTTCTTTTTCCATTCTTCTGAGGAGACTGCTGGGATTGTATCTTGATGGCGCCTTAGTGAACTTGTCTTCCAAGACTACTCGCTTCACACTAACTTTTTGTCCCTCTTTCATAGGCGGCAAAGGCACATCTTCTAAACGAAAACACGGTTTGTAGAAACGAAGCCAACCCTCCTCTAAGGTTTGCCTCCCAATCAGCTGGAACAAGTTGCCATTAATGCTGATAGTAGCTTTCAGGCTTTTTTGGATTGTAGGTTCACCGAAAACCGCCAAAAACCTTCTAACAACCAGATCCCAGATGTTTTTTTCAGTGCCGTAAAGTCTGCGCTCAGGCAAGTTTCCAGTAGGGTAAATGGCAGGGTGCGCTGGATCCTTCTTTTTTCCTTCAGTTGGCTTCAACGCTGGCTTGGCGAGCAGCTCAGTCGTTAGCCTCGCATATTCACGGCTTTTGCCCAACTGCCTCAATATCGATTGATAGCCGATTGCTGGCGGCAGTTTTTGACTGTTGGTTCTAGGATACGAGATTAACGCGTCCAAATACAGGCGTTGAGCTATGCTGGAAGTGGCCATCGGCGTGTATCTGAAAAGTCTATAAGCTTCACTTTGTAGCGAACCCAAGTCAAAAGGCAAAGGCGGCATCTGTTTGAACTCGTTAATCTCAATTTTTTCTATCTCGCCATCCTTGCCCTTGCAACTGCTGATTGCCGCGTGTGCTTCTGCTTTAGTTTCGATGACTCTCTTTTCATATTCTGTTTCAAAAACCATTTCGCCAATCTTGACTTTAGCCTTTAGGCTCCAGTACGGAGTTGGCACAAAAAACTTTATCTTTTCTTCTCGGGTTTGAAGAAAATCAAGCGTGGGTCCCTGCACTCTTCCAGTGCTAAGCGTGACGTATCTTCCACTGTAATTCTTTGCGGCTGCGGTCAAGGCTCTTGACAGGTTTATGCCGTACAGCCAGTCCACTTCATGCCGTGTCAGTCCAGCCTCAATAAGTGCAAAATCAAGATTTGCCCGCAGGTCGCTGTAAGATTTTTCCAACTCTCCTTTTGTAAGCGTGGAGTATTTCATGCGTCGCGCAGTTTTCTCCTTGCCTCCACAAGCATACTTCAGAATGGAGTAACCGATTATGCTTCCTTCAACATCGTAGTCGCATGCGTCAACGAAATAGTCTGCGTTCTCCGCCAGTTTCGAGATGACCCTAAGCCAAGTACAAATCCGCGAAGCTCCACGTTCAGCCAAGTACCGTGGAACCCAACGAAAATCAAAAACCGGATAACTCCGTTTTCCCCTCTTCTGATCCGCAACCGTGTACAAATGCCCTAAAGCCGGAACAACAACAATTTCCCCACTTCGTTTTGCCACGTAATAGGGAACGCCGTTCTCCACCATTCTCCGGGGTTTTCCCTCAGCGTCTAAAGCCATGGCTATCCTTTTAGCCGCATCGGGCTTTTCAGTTATAATTAAAGTGTACTTCCCCAACAACCCATCCACACTTGAGAATTGAAATTCACCCTCAAAAAAGTTGTTGCTTGCCAAATTGCGATTCTTGATTCTGGAACAAATTTCCAGCTCACTAATGTTTAATAATCAATTGCAGCGAAATGTTCGCACGGGTTGCTGTGGAACTATCGCAAATGGTGGGTGGATTGGGTGCTCGAAGGGTTAGGATTAATAGGTAACGTAATCATCCTCCTTGTAGCATTGGCTGCCTTGGACAAAGCTAGCGACTTAACAATCACTAACTCCATAAACGTGGCTAGCGTAACAGGCTTGGGAAAAACAACAGTCGGCTTCATTCTAGTTGCATTCTCAACTTCTCTACCGGAACTTTTTGTGGCTGTTTTTTCAGTATTAAACCCAGAAAACGTCGGTGTATCGATAGGAAACGTCTTAGGCTCTAACATAGTAAACGTTTGCCTAATACTCGGCATCTGTTTCGTTCTGATATCCCTAAAGTATCCGGAGAAATCACGAGTTTTGCCCAAAATGGCGAAAGAGGAGCTAGGAAGCCTTTACTTTGGCCTTTTTATCGCTTCGATTGTTCCGTTGGCTCTGATTTACATTGGGTATGCAAGCCGGTTCATCGGGGTTATGCTTTTAGCCATTTTCATCTACTACATGTTACAACTTTCAAAGGCTCGAACTCCTGCTGAGCAGACATCTTCAGAAACAGAAAAAACTAAACTCAGAAAATACATAAGCTTAACCGTTCTCGGCGCTATCGGCGTTATAATCAGCGCCTACTTTATAGTTGAGCCAGCCTCTTTCCTAGCTGCAAGTGTAGGCATACCACCAGTCGTTATAGGCGCTACAGTTGTCGCTTTTGGGACAAGTGTACCTGAACTTTCAACGAGTTTTGACGCCGTCAAAAAAGGACATTTAGAACTAGCGTTAGGTAACATAATCGGAAGCTGCTTCATGAATATTACTTTAATTCTCGGAATAACATTGGTGGCATCAACTCTAACCATTAACATGAGCGCCTTTTCCAACGTGGCCCTTTTCTCGTTGATAACGAACCTTCTTTTGTGGTATTTCCTGTCAAACGAAAGGATAGGTCGAAGAGAAGGAACAGTCTTGCTTTTTCTATACGCATTGTTCCTCGCAATCAGCCTGGGTTGGATACAAATCGCCCAGACTGCATGAAACGTTTTGCTACAGGATGGAGACAGAGGCATCAAGAAACGTTTTGTTAGTGCCCTGTCAATGTACCCAGCTCAGGCAAAGCTGCTCGAAGTCTCCGTTCAATAGTAAATTTTAACTTCTAATAGTGCAGACAATATTAAGAGTTTAAATTCGGGATGGTTTGACTTTGGATCCAGCTGTGATAGCTTTCTTCGTTGCGGCAGTAATCATTATTCTCGGCTTCTTAGGAGAAGAGTTTTTCAATCGCACAAGCATCCCTGACTCTATCCTCTTACTATTGTTCGGCGTGCTGTTAGGACCAGTTTTTCAACTGTTCGCTCATGAAGAGTTACTCGCAATTACGCCGTACTTCGCCGCCTTAG
>CAZZLA010000042.1:0-8895 GCA_964655035.1 uncultured Candidatus Bathyarchaeia archaeon
ATAAAGTTTTCAACGTCTTCTCGGATGATGAAGTCACGAGACCCTTTCTCTTCTGGCGGAGTAATCTTGGACCTCACTGCAGAAAAGCCATAGATAACTTGGTTAAGGGGAATGGATGGAAGTAGACTCTTCGCCCCCTCAATTAGTTGCCGAATCTTTTCTTTGGTTGTTTTTGTGTCTTCTCGCTCATTGATGAATTCTTCACTAGGTCCAATCAATATGTTTCCATCTAATGTGGGCGTGAGATGAATACCCAAGACTCCTGCGATTTTTGGTGGTACTGGGTAGACCATGCTGTTGATTAGGTCGCGGCAGTTCTTGTCGAGGATGAGATATTCGCCACGGCAGGGATAGAGTTTGTAATTATCAATGCTTATCATGGCGGAGATTCTGTCTGCGTAGAGACCTGCACTGTTCACAACGATGTCTGCGTGGAAGATTCCCTGATTTGTTGTTACTTTGTAAGCGCTGTTCACTTGTTTTACAGCAGACACTTGGGTGTTGACGTGAATTTTCACGCCGTTGTTTAAGGCATTCTCAGCTAAGGCAATGGTGAAAAGGTAAGGGGGAAAGATTCCAGCCACGGAAGAATATAACGCATAGAGGGCGTCCAAGTGGGGTTCTCGCTTTTTGAGTTCTTCCCCAGAGATTATGGTTAATCCTTTGACTCCGTTTTCTTCACCCACGCCTTTTAAGGCTTCTAAGTCTTCGAGTTCCTCTTCCGTTCGGGCAATTATTTGTTTTCCGCAGAGTTTGTAGGGTACATCAAGTTGCTTCGCCAACTCTGGAAACATCAGCCGCCCTTCAACGCACAGTTTAGCCTTTAAGCTCCCTTTCGGATAGTAAAGACCAGTGTGAAGGACTCCACTGTTGCCTTTGCTAACGCCAAAACCCACGTCGGTTTCCTTCTCCAACAGCACTGTTTCGATTTTGAATTTTGCTAGTTCTCTTGCGATAGCGCAGCCAATCACGCCAGCCCCTATCACTAATACGTCACATCTGCTGCTCACAGTGAGTCATCTCTTCGCTAATTAGCAATAATAGAAGAAAGAAATAGGGTGTACTCTAATAAAAATTGCTTTCAAATACTCTGTCCTGAAGTATTGAAACATCGTTTCACACGATTTTCTTAGCGCGCGCTAACGCAAGTAGTATTCCCGCAACCATTACGATTAGCCAAGTCGAATTGATGAATTGTCTGAAGAAAAAAGATAAGAACCCAGTTGTTCGACATCTTTACAGGGAGAAAATTATGTCCAGTTATCGTAAATCGAGGAGAAGAGACTGGTACAAATCACTTGCTTTCATCGTAGTTTACTTGGCGGTTCTTGCGGTTACGGGGGTTTTCCTGCTTATTTCTTACTGGTATGTGTGGATAGTGTTTGCAGCTGCCGGTTTGATGCTTCTTGTCCTATGGCACGCCAAGGCTACTGCTTATCATTGCCCGAGATGCGGCTACGAGTTCGAAATATCTGTGTTGACTGATTTCTTTAGTTCTCATGGAGTAGACAGAGAGAGGGCTTGGAAATACCTGAAATGTCCGAATTGTCACCATCGGTCTAGAATGGAGATACTTGTCAAGAAAAAGCGTGAAGATTAAGCGCGAGCTAAAAATCTATTCGGAATGAAAAATAATGTTGGAACATTTTATCAGAAAATAACAAACAAACACGCTAAAAAGAAAGGATAACCTAGCGATACATCTCGGCTCTATGCGGATATTTTGCTCCGATTCTCAGTTTATAATCCAGTTCTCTTTGGCTTTTCGAGATTGTGCTGAGATCTGGGTGAGATATGATAGGCCCAGCTAACACCGCGCTAGGTCTTTTCTTTTTTATCTCCAAAGTGGGTACGGGCTTCCCTTCTAAGATCTCGGAGATCAGTCTATTATGCTGTTTTCCACGCCGAAAACTGGTCAGCAATTCTTTAGCTTGCTCGTTTGCTAGAGGCCTATACCCGAATAATGGGGCGCCTTCCATGAGAGCTCGCAACTCACGGGGGTTATCAATCTTCACTCCGATTCCAGTGTACTCTTGGGGATTAATCATAATTATCTTTAGCATGTACCCTTCCTCAGACCCTGACACCAAGACATTTCCCTTGAAATCCCTCAGAACAGTCCAGCCAACCGGATGCTTGTTGTATCGATCCATAATCTTCTTTGCCAACAACTCTACAGGCTCGGAGTTCACTATAGTCTACCTGGAAATGGGAGATAGAACCGTTTCATATAAGTTTTCTTGGCACAAGTTGCCATATTCTACAGCACTATTTGATCGACCAGAGTTAGGGTGCATGATGAGACGTTTCTTTACGCAAATGTCTAGGATCAAAACGTGCATGAAAAAGAATAAGGAACCACTGAATCAAAGTTCAACTTCAAAATCATCATATGCGCAAATAGTGTTTTTGAATATCTCCTTCGCCGCTGCCTCCGCCTCACGCCGCTCTTCCAAACTCACATAATTGCCAGCATCAAAATGAGTCAACAAGAGCTGTTTAACCTCAGCCTGCTTCGCGATTTCCGCAGCCTCCCTCGGATCCATATGCCCCCAATTCTCAAGCCTTTGCCCCGGCTTCAATGAAGACTCGGTTATCAGCAAATCTGCGTCACGTGCGAGCTCACGCAAACTATCACACACACCCGTGTCCGTGCAGTAAGCAACCACATGACCGTCCAATTCAAACCTGTAACCCAAACACGGATCCGAGTGAAACAACAGCTTACAAGAGAAAGGAAAAGGCAAACTGTAGCTGCCCTCTTCTAACTCATGGATCTCAACTGGAAAAGACAGATCACAAAAAGGAAGCGTGTAGGGGTGTCTAACAATCTGCAAACCAGCCTTAACCCCTTTAAATCCGTAAATATCTACCCCTTTCTTGAACCTGAACTTATCAAACAAATGAAACCCTATGATATGGTCAAAATGCAAATGAGACAAAAACAAGTGGACTGGCTTTTCAGCCAAGACGTATTTATCCAATTTGTAAATCCCATCACCCGCATCAAGTACAACATAAAATCTTTCCGACTCAATCAACACACAAGATGTATTGCCAAAGTATGTTGAATACCACCCATTCGTGCCAAGAAACCTAACCTTCATGTTGAACACCAGTCCTAACCAACAGAGCCACAAAAAAGTCTTCTCTCAGAATGCATATTTAAATAATTCTTCATTAGCGCGGGCGCTATACGCTAGATGAAACAAAATACAAATTAAACAAGCGCGCGCTAAAAACTATCAGTGTCATCTGGCAAAAATTACGTGCCTTGGTTATTACAATGGCGAAATTTATTAATTATCAGGTCGAAACGATCAATAATTCCAGAGGTACATTAAAGAAAGTCGGCGTGGACAAATGATTAGGCTTGGTCTTCACCTTTCCATTCAAGGATCAATTGACCGAGTCGTCGATAGAGGCGTGGAACGAGGTTGCAATATTCTGCAGATGTTCTCTCGAAATCCACGCGGATGGGACTCAAAGAAGTTGGCTTCACGCACGGTAGAGAGTTTCAGGAACAAGCTCAGAGAAAGTGGAATTTGGCCTGTCTTTATCCACGCTCCTTACCTGTTGAACCTTGCGTCGCCAAAAGATGATGTCTATGTTAAATCTGTTAATGTGTTGAAAGATGAGTTACATAGAGCGTTGGAACTAGGCGTACCTTATGTTGTTACTCATTTGGGCAGTCATCTTGGATATGGAAAGATGGAAGGCTTCAAGAGAATAGCTAAAGCCGTCAATACTTCGCTTTCATCGGTGGAAAACGGTGCCATCCTGTTATTGGAGAATACCGCTGGCACAAAGAACAGCATGGGATCTACATTCGAAGATATCGCGCATATTTTGTCTAAAATCGAAAGCAGTGACCGTATTGGCGTCTGCTTTGACACCTCTCACGCTTTTGCAGCAGGCTATGACTTGGTCTCGCGAGGAGCTGTAGAATACACACTCCAACGGTTAGACAAAGTAGTTGGTTTGGAAAAGCTAAGACTTGTCCACCTAAATGATTCTAAAGGAGCTTTAGGCTCAAGAATCGATAGACATGAGCATATTGGTATGGGAATGATTGGAGAGCAGGGGTTCAGAAACATTCTTCAGAGCAGATTGAGGCAACTTCCTCTTATTCTTGAAACTCCAATAGATGATAGAAGAAACGATATTGGCAACTTGGAAAAGGTCAGAGAACTCGCGGTTATTCGCAGTTCCTAGAACCAGCGAAAACGCCTCGGGTAAAATAGGGGATTGAGAATGCGCGTTATGGACAACTGCGCCAAGACATTCTAACCAAAATTAGACATGTATTAAATCAATGTGCGTTTATTTTACTGATACGAAGTTGTTGCCTTTTATGTAGAATCGCCAATATTTGTTCTTCCATACTCCAGCATAATCTACGCCAACACGTGTTGTTTCCACGATATCCTCTTCTGAGATAGGGGGCGCATCTTTTATGTACACTGGCGGAGCGGTGAGGTCCATATTGTTCTGTAACTTTGATATGCTCATTGCCATGCATAGCTTGCTTGGACCATTTGTCAGGTTAACCACTTTTGCCTTCGTTAGGCTCCGACGTTTTGCCATAGTATTCTGACCAGCAACGGGCTCGAGCGCTCTGATAAGAACAGCTTCTGGTTTTCCCGGTACGTTACCCGCGGTCACGTTGAAGCAGTAGTATAGTCCGTAGATGAAATAGACGTAGGCGCGCCCTTTTTGTCCAAACATGACTTCGTTTCTAGCTGTGCGACGACCTCCGGAGCTATGTGCGGCTTGGTCTTCGGGTCCCCTGTATGCTTCCGTTTCAACTACGCGACCTGCTGTCGGGCCTTGACTGGATTCATGGATAAGGATTTTTCCCAGAAGGTCTTTGGAAACTATTATAGTGTCTCTTTGATAAAATGACCTTTGCAGAATCATGATTTTGGATTAAGGGTTATTGAACAAATAAGCTTGCCTATATTGTTCACATTATGAACGCGCTATTTGCTCACCTTTATTTCGAAAATAGCGTGACTTACTTTCCACTGATTTCAAAAAGCCCACCTGTACATAATCAATCAAGGAGGAAAAAACTTAAGCGTTACATCAAAAAGCCAACCCAAAACATCCTGCCCTAGAAACAGCAAAAACCAGTCAACAACAACTAAGGAAATCCTCAAAACAGACTTCCAAATCAGGCTCTGAAAAAACTCTTTAACAAAGTAAAGGCGCACGTAACATTCCAAACAAGCAAACGTTCTCTTCTCAAATTTTGAAACTCAAAAGCACACGCGATTCCATTTTAATCCCAAACAGGCATGTAAAAGTTGCCAAAAAGGAAAATAGAATCCTCTTCTATTCGCCACGCGTATCGTTACGGTTGCACTCCGCCTTTGGACGGAATTCTCTCTTTCTGGTTCGTTGTTTATGGTGCATCTCACACTCCTTGATTCGCACAAGCATCCAATCGTTTTCTTCATAAACGCATCCGCAAAGCAAAGTTTTAACCGTCAAAGTGGCCACCCTTTACACAAGGTCACTGATACCGATAGCAATAGTCATTTAAAAAAGTTATTCAAAGGTTCGCCAAAGTTCAAATAAAGGAAATCGGATAAGCGTCTGTGGTCGGCTTAGCCGGATTAATCCCCAAACGGGTATGAGCCTCCTTACGCTCCAAGTAAAGGTGTAACATGATGGAGATTTCTCAAAAAAATTCGGACTGAACGAAGAAGAAGCGCGCTTTGGAGGGTAATATATTAATGTTTAGGAACTGATTAGGGAACCTATAGGAGTAGGGTGTTCTTGGCGGTTTTAGATCTTGCCAAAATCTTTAAACCTAAAAGCGTGGCGATAATTGGTGCTAGTGATGAGCCAGGCTCAGTTGGCTGCGCCTTGGTACAGAATCTAACTCAACACAGCTTCCAAGGTGAAGTATTTTTCGTTAATATCCGCAAAAAAGAAATTCTCGGCAAAAAAGCATACGCCAAACTTGAAGAAATTCCAACTACAGTGGATTTAGCCATCATTGCTACCCCAGCAAAGACCGTTCCAGATTTAGTCGAAGATTGCGGAAGATCCGGAATCAAGGGTGTAATCATTGTATCCGCAGGTTTTAAGGAGACAGGTCCAGAAGGAAAATTGCTGGAGGAAAAGATTAAGAAAACTCGCGAAAAGTACTCTCTAAGAATTATAGGGCCTAACTGTCTAGGAATCATAAGACCAGATGTTGGACTTAATGCGACTTTCCTAGAGAAATATCCCAAGAGCGGAAAGATCGCTTTCATTTCTCAAAGTGGAGCATTAGGCTCAGCAATCTTAGATTGGGCAGTACACGAAAATGTTGGTTTCAGCAATTTTGTTTCCATAGGTTCAATGATCGACGTAGATTTTGGTGATCTAATAGATTATTTTGGAACTGACCCCCAAACCAAGAGCATTCTAATGTATATTGAAGGCATAACTGACGCCCGCAAGTTTATGAGCGCAGCCCGTCACTTCGCCAAAACCAAACCCATTATCGTCGTAAAATCAGGCAAATACAAAGAAAGCGCCAAAGCAGCAGCCTCCCACACAGGCTCCATTTCCGGAGAAGACTCTGTCTATGATGCCGCATTCAAACGGGCCGGAGTGGTAAGAGTTGACGAGATTGAAGATTTATTTAATTCTGCAGAGGTACTGGGCACCCAGCCTTTGCCAAAAGGAAAACGGCTTGCCATCATCACAAACGCTGGCGGACCAGGCGTCATGGCCACCGACTCATTAATAGGTCATAACGGCGAACTATCCAAACTCAGCGCTAAATGTCTAGCCAAACTAGATGAAGTTTTACCCAGTTTCTGGAGCAAGGCCAACCCTGTAGATCTTCTAGGCGACGCCAAAGCTGACCGCTACAAAGCAGCGGTGGAAGCATGTTTAGAAGATGACGGCGTTGATGGTCTCCTAATTATCTACACCGACCAAGCAGTGGCTGAATCCGATCAGATAGCCGAGACCATAGTCCAAACCCTCAAGGAGAAGAATATTGGAGAGAAGACAGGTTTAACCTCATTCATCGGGTATGAAGCAGTGGAAGATGCCAACAGGATTTTCAACGCTAACAATATTCCAACATATGAAACCCCTGAAGATGCGATAAAGACTTACATGTACATGTACCAGTACAAACGAAACCTTGAGTTACTCTATGAGACCCCTGAAGAATTACCCATCGACTCTGCACCACCGAAAAGGCCAATAATGAATGTTCTAAGACAAGCAGCAACTGAGAATCGAGAAACACTAACCGAAGATGAAGCCAAACGCCTACTGGACTACTACAATTTTCCTGTAGTGAAAACCGAGATAGCCAAGAGCGCTGAAGAAGCAGTGAATCTGGCTAGGCGAATTGGGTATCCAGTGGTTTTGAAGATTTTGTCTCCCCAGATAACGCACAAGACGGATGTAGGCGGGGTAATGCTAGATTTGAGTACTGACACTCAAGTTCGAGATTCCTTTGAACTCATAATGCAAAGGGCCAAGAAAGCCTGTCCTCAAGCAGAAATTTTAGGAGTTACTATTCAACCCATGATAAAAAAAGAAGGTTACGAAGTAATAATCGGAGGAAAACTTGACTCCTTATTCGGTCCCGTGATTCTCTTTGGCTTAGGCGGCGTAGGAGTCGAACTATACAAGGACTACGCAATTGGTCTGCCACCCCTAAACACCACTTTAGCCCGAAAGATGATGGCTGAAACAAAAGTCTTTCAACTGCTAAAGGGATACCGCAACCAACCAAGCGCCAACCTCAAACTACTGGAAGAGATCCTACTTCTATTCTCTCAATTTCTAATCGATTTCCCCCAAATAACAGAGATCGACATTAACCCACTTATGCTGACCCAAACAGAAGCCTTCATTCTCGATGCCAGAATAATATTTGACAAAACCAAACTCAACAAAAAATTTGAACCTCACCAACACTTAGTCATAAGCCCCTACCCTAAAAAGTACGAGTTGCTCTGGCGCCTCAAAGACGGGCGTGAAATTCTCTTCAGACCCATAAAACCTGAAGATGAACCTTTATGGCTGGAAATGTTCCAAAGCTTTTCAGACGAATCTATACGCTCCAGATTCTTCCAAATCCTAAAAGAAACCCCTCACGAAGTCAGAGTACGCTACTGCAACATAGACTACGACCGAGAGATCGCAATAGTCCCCGTGATAAGAGAAGGCAACACCTCAAAAATACTCGGCGTAGGCAGACTATCCATCGAGCCTGACGGAAAAACTGGTGAACTATCCTTCATAATTCGAGACAAATGGCAGGGACTGGGCTTAGGAGCTAAACTAGTTGATTACGTAATCGAAATATCAGCGGACATGGGCATCAAAAAAATAATCGCCATAACCATGAACGAAAACCACAGAGCAATCAAGCTAGTTGAAAAAATGGGATTCGAACTGAAACAACAAAACGACGGCACAGTCATCGGAACCCTGAATCTTTAGCACCTATTAGCGCGCGCTATCAAACGGCACTCATCCAAACATGAAGTTACGCGCGCTAAAAACTGGAACTTCAATCACTTCTGTAGTAAATTATAAGTACTTCCTGTTATAAACTCGATAATTAGTCTAAATGTAGGAGAAAAATTTTGAAGAACAAAATATTGCTGTTTGTTCTTTCAGTGTTACTTTTGTCTGCAATGGCTGTTCCGTCGATGTGCCAGTTAACAGTTGGCATCAACGTGGGTGACTGGTTTGAATACGAAGGAACTCTTGTTTCCTGGGTAGCTGACTCAGGCGTACCATTCCCGCCTAACGAATACGCGCTCATCCTGGAAGAATACAACACGACCGATTGGTTCAGGTACACAGTTACAGACATCGTTGATGACGAAGTAACCTTTGAAATCCTAACACATTGGTCAAATG
>CAZZLA010000043.1:0-8638 GCA_964655035.1 uncultured Candidatus Bathyarchaeia archaeon
GCTGCCACAGCCCAAACGTGAAAGGCAGAACCGTGTTTAACATGGCTTTTGCGTGTGCATAACAGAAATGACGGCAAAAAAGCGACGCCACCGCCTCGTTTACCCCTATTTTTTCAGCAATGTACCTGTAGCTGCCGAAAATTGGACAGTTAAAAAACTGCATGCGCCCATCCAAGCTCTCAACGCTCATCATGTAACGGATAAAATGGTCGCTCAACATTATGGTCTGCAGTTTTTCTCTGCGCATTCCAACTTTGAGAGTCACGTTAAGGGCGATGCGCACGGTTTCTTCACCGAACTTTTCTTGCGCTCTCTTCATTGCGTCCCGAAGACGCGGTATGCCCCCCACTTTGGCCAGCTCAGCGGTGAATAGAAAGCCTTTAATGGTTTCGTATTCTTGCCGCATGCGCATTTGGACAACGTGCTGCGCACAATACTCAAATAAACCTTCCTAATGTTCAAGCGCTTCAGGATTCTTCGCGTTAAGCAACCGTTCTACTGCCTTGGTTCGTTCATTTAACTTATTGAACAAGCCGGTTTTTTCATCGGTGCTCAAACTTGCTTTGGTGGCGACCTCTCGTGGCTTCATGTTCAGCGGTACAATTGTCGCCGTAAGCTCACTCATGTCCGAAACGAAGTCACTGTAGAATCGCTCTAATTGCTCAGCGATGTCAGGCATATCCGCGCCTAATTCTTTCAGGAGAAAACGCGTTTCCGTTTCCATTTTGGTTACCATAGCCATGTGGTACAAGAGTGACCCCGCCATCCCCGGGTCAGTGCGTTTCCCACCGGAAACTCCGTGAAAAACTTCAGAGAACAAACGCTTTGCCACGCCTAATTCATCTCTGTCTACTGCAGCCGGGATCCTATTCAGCTTCTCCCGTCTTTCACTCAACAGAAGAGCCCATTTATGGCAGTGTCCTTCATCAAATTTTGTTACCGCAACCACCAACTTGGTAACTTATGCATGTGCAGTTCGGTAAAATAGTCAACGGTTCCCGAAGCAAAATCTGGGTGCATTCGGAAAAAGGAAAAATCCAGCGGCAAGCAGATAAGCTATTAAAGCCGCGTGGACAAGAAGGTACCCAACCGTGAAAAAGGTGAGACTTATGTTCGATTGGGTTTACGCTTTGATAGGCTTTCTGATAATGTTCGGCGTGCTGGTCGGCATCGGCATAAACCAGCCGCGCGGCACAAGCATGAAAACATGGTGCTACGGTTACCTAGCGATTTCAATAGGCTTCGACGTACTCGTAATTTTGGCATTGCTAAACGCGTCCCAGTATGTCTGGCTCACTAATCTTCTGCTCGGGCTTTCAGCGGGCGCCGCCACAGGACTAGCTATCCACGTAGCTCACCATATATCCGAAGAAGACGGACACGACGAAAAAACAAAAGAAGAAAGCCCCTCAATGTTTGGTTTTTGACGCCTGAAAAACGCCGCCGAGAATGGGATTCGCGCCTGAGAAAACATTTCTGTGGGACTAAAGGTTGAAGTTGCCTGACGACTATGCCATAGTTACGCGCGACGTAACTAAAACGTACACGTCTAAAATCAGAAGTCCTAAGCGGCGACCCTCATTCTTACAGCGAAAGAGAACCTTGACTGCAGTTGACCATTTAAACTTGGAAATCCGAAAGGGCGAACTGTTTGGTTTGCTAGGACGCAACGGCGCGGGCAAAACTACTTTGGTAAAGATTCTGTGCACTTTACTGCCGCCTGACGAGGGGACGGCTTCTGTAAACGGTTTCGATGTGGTGAAGCAGCAGATGCAAGTGAAGCGGTCAATAGGCACCATTTTCAGCGTTGGGGAACGGGGTTTCTTCTGGAGGCTCACGGGCTACGGCAATTTGGAGTTCTACGCTTCCATCTACAACGTTCCACGACGCGGCAGAAGAGAAAGAATAATGAACGTTATGGACCTCGTTGGCATGAAAGACAACGCTTTTGAACTCTTTCAGAAATATTCGGGCGGCATGAAGCGGAAACTCGCTTTGGCTAGGGCGTTGCTTCCTGACCCTCCGATTTTGCTGTTGGATGAACCCACGACTGGCTTGGACGTGGTTTCTTCGCGAGGCATAAGGGATTTCATACGGAACGACTTAAGCAGGAAAGCGGGCAAAACAGTGCTTTACACGACGCACTACATCGAGGAGGCGGCGCAGATATGCGACAAAGTGGCCATCCTGCAAAAAGGGCGCGCGCGAATAACTATAGCCACAAACCTTTTTGGAAACGTGCTCTTCCCTCCTCAGGTTATGCCTCAGGCACTGCAGGTGATTTCATAATTTGTTCCGCAATACTACTTTTTCACAACCATCCGACAAGTGTTAACGGGCGCGTCTTTGCAGACTATTCTGCCTGACCTGCTGGTTCTAATTTTAATGTGTGCAGTTATTTTGACCCTTGGCTACCTCGTTTATTCGTGGTGCCTCCGGACAGCGAAAAAGAACGGCACACTTTCATGGTTTTAGACGGGATACAAACGCTGCCTACGCCAAGCCTAAACATCGGAGCAGACCACATAAACGAAGAAGACAGGCACGGCGAAAAACAAAAATTGAAGAAAACCCTCGATTTTCGGCTTTTGAAGCTTTAAAATGGCGCTGCATAAGGGATTCGAACCTTGCGAGCCAAAGACACATAGGGCAGAAAACAGTAAGCGCCAGCCTAGCATATTCGGATCCTAATAGTGTTTCATTGCAGAAACTGTAGCAGGGGGTCTATTCACCCGCCAACGCAATAGCCTACAGAATAGTAAATAAACACCCTTGCACACCAAGAACGTGGAAGGCTAACTAAATGACGGATAACATTTTTTCATCGTACAAAAAACTCATGACCCGAACCAAGGACCTGATCGTTTTGTCATCCGCTGGAGCCATAATCCAATGGGATATGGAAACCAAGATGCCGCCGAAAGCAGTGGAACAGCGTAGCCAGCAACTCGCGCTTTTAAGCCGCATCAGCCACAAGATGAGCACAGCACCAGAAAACGGCGCTCTTATAAACGCCATCCTCACAGACCCACAATACGAAACGCTTGGAGAAGTGGAAAAACGCAACGTCTACCTCATCAAGAAAGGTTATGACGAGCAAACCGCGCTACCTGAAAAGCTCGTCTCCGACATCGCCAAACAACAAGCAATAACTGTGAACACCTGGAAAAAAGCCAAAAAAGCAAAAAACTTCGCCGTACTCAAGCCTGAACTGGAAAAACTTGTTGCGTTAAGCAAGCAAGCGGCCCAACTTCTGATGCAAGTGAAAGAAACAGCCACACCCTACGATGCACTCTTAGACGACTACGAACCAAAAATGACCGCTGACGCTATCGCGGTAACCTTCAACCAGCTGCAACAGGGGCTCGCAACGTTACTGGAGAAAATTCAGAACAGCCACGACCAACCCGACACCAGCATGCTTCAAATTCCTATACCTGTGGAAAAGCAGCGGAAAATTGCTCAAGCACTCGCTCAAGCGCTGGGCTATGACACCGTTTCACCAGCTGCAGGCGGAAGAATCGACGAGACCGAACACCCGTTCACCAGCGGATACTACGACGACGTGCGCGTAAGCACTCACTACTACTCTGACAACTACGCCAGCGGAATCTTCTCCGTACTCCACGAAACAGGCCACGCCTTATACGAGCAAAACCTAAACCTCAACTGGAAATACCAGCCCGTTGGCTCACCATGTTCCTTCGGAATCCACGAATCCCAATCACGCCTCTACGAAAACATCATAGGTCGCTCCAGAGAATTCTGGACATACATGCTGCCAAAACTGAAACAAATCACCGCGCCCGCGCTCGCCAACGTAAACTTAAGCCAGTTCATCCACGCAGTAAACAAGGTCCAGCCTTCAAAGATCCGCATCGAAGCCGACGAAGTAACCTACAACCTGCACGTAATAATACGCTTCCAAATTGAAAAAGACCTTTTCGCCGATAAAACAGCCGTAGCCGAGCTACCAGAAACTTGGAACCAAAAATACGAGGAGTATCTGGGCGTTAAAGTGGAAAACGACTCTGAAGGAGCCATGCAGGACACGCACTGGGCAAGCGGATTATACGGGTACTTCCCAACCTACGCGTTAGGTAACATCTACACTGGACAACTGATCGCCACGCTCGAAAAAGCTGTGCCCGACTGGCGGCAACGCCTCGCCCGAGGCAACTTGGAAGACATAAGACAGTGGTTGACCAAAAACGTCTATTGCTGCGGAGACCTGTATGATCCAGCCGACCTAATACAGAAAGTAACGGGAAAGAAACTAGACGCTGAACCCTACTTGAAGTACCTTCGCGAAAAATACAGCGAGCTCTACGGGTTTTGAGCTTCCTCTTTCTTCATCAACTCGCCATAAATGTAAAGAACAAGAAAAGCTATAATCCCGCCGAAGAAGAGGTAAACCCCTATCCATCCGACAACCGCATCGTAAAAGTTGGCGCCATAAAGAAAAAACACAAACCCCAATATCACTGCGACTAAACACGCCCAATCAGTCTTAGACATCGCATCACCGTAAACGCTGAATGCTAACATTCAGCACACGCTAAAATATAAAGAATTACCGAAAAACCCGAGGCGACCCCAAGCAAAGCCACCACAACACGTAGTGCCCGCCATCCAGAAAAGCCGTATTTGAGCAAACATCGACAAAACCCTCAACCCCCAATGACAAAAGCCACGCTCCTTCCGACACTCTTATATACAAGACAATACACAAAGAGCGCAGAGGTAACAACAAATGTCGGGTACAGACACCAAAAAACCTGAAACACGAGAAGAACTTGTAAGAATCGTGGCGGAAGCCGCTTCAAAAAACATAGCATATAAAGATTCACGAAAGCGAAAACCGACAAAACCGACAATATCGGGAACCGCAAAAGCCCTAAACATCCACAGAGACACTCTTTACACATGGTTAAAAGAATTCAACGTCGACTTTACAGAGATTCTAGACCGAATACCGACAACTACACCGCACGAAAATGTCGAAATGGGGAAAGCGTACCTGATAGGTGAAGCACTTTTGGGAGAAGGAAACGAACTTGCTCACGTGGACCTTTTAATCGGCGACAAAGACGGACCAGTTGGAAAAGCGTTTGCCAACGGTTTATCCAGCCTCTCGGTGGGACACACTCCGTTGCTGGCTGTCATAAGACCTAATCTTCCGCCTAAGCCGCACACGTTGCTTGTGCCGAAGGTAACCGTTAAAAACATGAAGGACGCTGGAAAAATTTTCGGTCCAGCCCAAGCCGCAGTTGCAAAAGCAGTGGCGGACGCCGTGGAGGAAAATATTATCCCCCAGGATAAGCTGGATGACTGGGTTATCGTGTGCAGCGTGTTCATTCACCCGCAAGCGAGCGATTACCGCAGAATATACCAGTACAATTATGGAGCCACAAAGCTCGCGATTAGCAGGGCTTTGAAGAAGTATCCGTCGCTTGAAAAGATGCTCTATGACAAGGACCGGGCGAAGCATCCGATAATGGGTTTTAAAGTTCCACGTTTATGGAGACCCCCCTACCTGCAGATTTCTCTTGATGCACCAACGCTGGAAGGCGCAAAGAAAGTCATCGCGCAAATCCCTGGAAGCGACAGAATAATCATAGAGGCTGGGACACCACTGATCAAACGTTACGGAACAAGAGTAATGCGTGATCTAAGAGAGGTGACAAAAGACGCGTTTATACTTGCAGACATGAAGACCTTAGACGTTGGAAAAGTAGAAGTTGACATAGCCTACGAAGACACGGCAGACGCTGTGGTTGCCGCAGGATTAGCGCCACCGGAAACTATTGACAAGTTTGTACACGAGGCGAAACGGCTTGGAATATACGGTGTCGTGGACATGCTGAATGTTGAAGAACCTGTAAGAAAACTCAAACAGCTGAAAGAGTTCCCAGACGTGGTCATACTGCACAGAGGAATAGACCAGGAAACCGGGAGAAGCTTAGGGTTAGACCTCATACAAGAGTTGCGCCAGACGTTCCATGACAAACGATTCTTAATCGGAGTTGCAGGCGGAATAGTGCCGGAAACCGCAAAAGAAGCCTTGGAAAAAGGCGCAGACGTTATCATCGTAGGAAGATATGTGACTCAGGCAAAAGACGTGGAGCGCGCTGTCAGAGACTTCCTAGAAGTAACACCCACAATGCGCGAAGACATCGACCTGTTCAGAGTCCACGTGGAATAAACGAATCACCACGCTTTCTTTTTCTTTTTTTCAATTAAGGCATCGTGCTTAAGAGCTGAGCGAAAAGGCTGCTTTCAAAGATGAAGCAACTTAAAAAGCCTTGTGTGAAAATAAGTATGCGCTAAAGTTTTCATAAATCCTTAATAGAGAGTTGTTCAACTTCATACTCCGCTGGAGAGTAACAAGCACATGGCTAAGTTCAAGGTAATAGTGTCCGACCCAGAGGCTGGAACTTCAAAAGTGGTTGAGCTTGAAGAAGCACGCGCCGTTCCTTTTGTCGGAAGGAAAATTGGTGAATCGCTAGATGGCACTGTGGTGGATTTGCCAGCGCATAAGCTGAAGATAATGGGCGGTTCAGACAGAGATGGTGTTCCCATGAGACCGAACGTTCATGGCGGAGGCCGTCGAAAGGTTGTGTTGAGCGGTGGAGTTGGGTTTAATCCTCAAGACAAGGGGCAGCGGAGACGTAAAACCGTTCGAGGAGACGTCATAACTGACGAGATTGCTCAGATCAACACGAAAATCATCGAAAAACCGAAAAAGGCTGCTGAAAGCAAAAGTGAACAGCCGCCTCAAGAAGTAAAAGCAGAACCGGCTGATCAGCAAGCGTAAATGCCTTCTTTTGAATGTCACGTGTTACTTGTGCAGGCTTTTTGCGAAAGTTGTTGACAGACATGGCGCTCGCGGTCAAGCGCTGCCATAAAATTAGGCCTAAACTTGAGCAGCGCTATTCTTTTCCGAGTGCGCTATTCTGTTCTAGAAGACTTATTAACTTCCCATCATTTAATCCTTCACCAATTCATGAACATGGACAAGACCAAGAATGAGCAGCAAAAGTCAAGCCCTTCCCAAACAGCCAGAAGTCAATATCGGCACCATAGGACATGTGGATCATGGAAAAACTACCTTGGTGCAAGCGTTAACTGGTGTTTGGGCGTCACGCCACAGCGAAGAACTGAAGAGAGGCATAACCATCAGGCTCGGCTACGCAGACATGGCAATATACAAGTGCCCCAAATGTCTGCCGCCGAAAAACTATTCGGTCAAGCCTGTTTGCCCCAACTGCGCTTCAGAAGCCTTTTTTGTTCGGGCTGTAAGTTTTGTTGACGCTCCTGGGCACGAGGCGTTGATGGCGACTATGCTTTCGGGAGCTGCCATAATGGACGGCGCGATCTTGGTGATAGCTGCTGATGAGGTTTGTCCTCAACCTCAGACGCGTGAGCATTTGGCAGCGGCAGAAGTTATTGGCATAAAAAACATTATCATCGTTCAGAATAAAATTGACATTGTTGAAGAGAAGAGAGCACGTGAAAGTTATGACGAGATAAAGCGGTTTGTTAAGGGGACAATCGCGGAAAACGCGCCTATCATTCCTGTTTCAGCGCAGCATGAAGTGAACGTTGATGTACTTCTTAACGCAATTGAGGAGATAATTCCCACTCCAGAAAGGGATGAAACGAAGCCTCCACTCATGTACATCATTCGCTCCTTTGACGTTAACAAGCCTGGAACCTCAATCCAGAAGCTGGAAGGAGGCATAGTCGGAGGAACTATAGCTCAAGGCAAGTTTGCGGTCGGCGAAGAATTAGAAATACGCCCGGGCATAAGTAGTGAGCGAGAAGGCAAAACCGTCTATAACCCGTTAATCAGCGAAATAGTCAGTTTACACACAGGCGAAAAAAGCATAAAAGAGGCTACGTGCGGAGGATTAGTCGGCGTGGGCACCATGTTAGACCCATCCTATTCAAAAGCGGATGGTCTGACCGGAAACATAGCTGGGAAGACAGGTTTGTTACCTCCGATATTGTCGGAATTAACTTTAGAAACGCACGTTTTAGAAAGGGCTGTGGGAACAAAAGAGCTGTTGAAGGTTGAAAAAATCAACCTTGGTGAATCTTTGCTTCTTCACGTAGGCGCCGCGGTAAATCTTGGGAAAGTTGTTTCGATAAAGAAAAACTTGGTTAAACTCAAGTTGAGCAGGCCCATCTGCGCGCCGCCCAGCGCAAGAGTTGCCATGAGTAGAAAGATCACCGCGCGTTGGAGACTCATAGGGTACGGAATAATGGCTGCTGAGTCTTCGTAGCCAATGGTTACTCCTTGAAGTCTATTATTCCTCGTGCCTTCATTAACTTGTGTGCTTTTTGCAGCACGTCTCTTGCGTTTTTGAACGTTAGCTTTTCCATGGCTTGTTGATAATTTAGCCAGATGTAACCCACATGCTCGTATGATATCTTCACTGTTTCCGTGTGGGTTTCCATTAGGAAGAATATGACTTCTTTGTGGATTGTTGTGCCTTGTCTTCTGTAGAAGTAGTCTATTTTTTCTTTGAAGTCTTCGATGAATTTGGCGTCTTTTATTCCTGTTTCCTCTCGGAGTTCTCTTATGACCGTTTCTTGTTCGCTTTCGTTGGGTTCAACGTTGCCTTTTACAAAG
>CAZZLA010000044.1:0-7994 GCA_964655035.1 uncultured Candidatus Bathyarchaeia archaeon
GTGGTTCTTGAGAAAACCGACCGGTTAATTGAAGACATCCACAAGGAGCTTGTGCAGAGAAACACAGGTTTCAAACAGGTAGGCGTAATCGCCATAATAACTGACTTGAGTGTTCGAAGCCGATCGAAAACGTTGGAAACCGCCACAAACGACGTAGAAGTTCTTAGGCAAGCGGTTCGAGAGCTTTTCGATAAGTTCCTCGGCGAATCGGAACTTGAAGTGCGCCGAGTCGGCGTGAAAGTCTCGCAGTTCAGCAAAGAGGAACGTGAACAAAAAAAGTTGACAAGTTTTTTCGGTAATTAGCAAGTTTTATCTTGTAACTTTGGCTTTTCAATAGTGGTTTTGTATGTCTTCTGAAAGTAGTAGCGAAAGGAAACTGCCGCCTGGGCAAAGGGCGATAAAGTGGATTCTGAGATGGGGAAGAGATCACCCGGGCATAACCTCGGTTAACCCGAAAATCAACCTGGAAACTTATACGTTAACCATAGACGGTGAAGTAAAAAACCCTGTGAAGCTCAGGTGGAAGGAAGTTCTGGCGTTGCCGAAAACGGTTTCCGTGAGTGATTTTCACTGCGTGGAAGGCTGGAGCATGCTAGACTGTCGATCGGAAGGCGTCCGCTTCAAAGACATAGGAAAACTGGTTAAGCCTTTGGATACGGCGCGGGCAGTCACTTTCGAATGTGCAGACGCCTACACGATTTCGTTGTTTCGAGAGGAACTTGCGGGCGACGACGTGCTTTTGGCGTACATGTTGAATGGACAAGAGCGGGAAGAGGGCTACGGCTTCCCCCTTCGACTTGTGGTTCCAAATAAATACGTCTACAAAAGCGCCCTGTGCGCGCGCGGTAGTGCACATACGGTTTACCGAGGCAAAGAACGGGGGTTCTGGGAGAGACGCGGCTACAGCGACAGTACCAACGTGTGGATAAACGACCGTTACAACCGCTAAAAAAGCGGATCGCGCAGTTAGGAAAACGTGAAAATAATAACTCTTCCAGGCTCCTGCCAGAAAGAAATAGGCTCCAGCGTAAACCTTCCCGAACTCGCCAGCGCAGCGTTAACGTCAGCAAAATTCAGGGTTGTGTTGAAGTAGTGGAAGTCGGCGCCTCCGTACTCATCCACAAGCACATACTTCACGTTGTTTTGCCGGCAGAGAACAATTAACTCAGTTACGTTGAAGTCTGGAGTGTACGTGTCCACAGGCATTTCAGGATACTGATAAACCTGCGCAGCCACAGAGGGGTACGAGTAGAAGTAAAACTGCACCATACCAGCACCGAACACGTTAAACGGCATCAGCACCATCACGTTCTCGCCAGGCTTCAGCCGCTCAGCCACGTAAGCTGTAACCTCGTCCAGAGGCAACGCCAACTGCTCATTCGCCACCCAGTTAGCGGCGTCCGCAACACTGTAAAGCGTCCCGAACAACGTAAAAACCGCCAACGCCACCGCGGCAGCCTGAACCAAGCGCTTCTTTTTAATGGTCAACTGCGGTTTTCGCCACGTTTTTTGCGCCTTTCCAAGGGCAAATATGATCAACGTAGAGGCTGAAATGGCGAGAACGGGGAAAACAGGCACCATGTAACGCCACTCCCTATTCGGGATAGCCGTGAAGAACACGTAAACCACGAAGAACCAGATGAGCAGGTACTTGTCCGCAGGTTTCCGCCTCCACGCCAGCAAACCCAAACCCGCCAACCCCACAACGTAAAGAACGACAGATACTGGGTGTATCGGAGAAGGTGCAGGGTACGCTCGGAAGTAGGGTATCGCCATCTCCAGAAGGTAAAAAACGGGCACCCTGAGCCAGCTAGGCGAGGCATCATACCATTCGGGGAACCTGCCCAGCCCGGTGCTGTAGAGAGCTTTGTCAGGGTTGCCTACGTTCAAAGCGTAAAACCATTGCTCCAGCATCTTTGAAGCGTACAGCTGGTAGGAGACAAGGACCCACGGAATAATGACCAACACGGCAACGATGATTAAGAGGGGAATTTTGCGGAACTTCTGAAGTAAGTAGCCTCTGCCCAAAACGACCAAACTCGTCAGCATGACCGCCGCTAAAACAACCGTCTGATACTTCGTCATAACACCCAATCCTAACGCTAACCCGCTGAGAAGCAGGAACCTTGTCTTGTCTTCGCACAACCAAAGAAAAAAGAACATCGCCGAAACCGTGAAGAAAAACACCAACATCGTCTCAATCATGGCCACGCGGCTCAACCAAACGTACCCGGGCATAACTGCCAACAAAACGCTTGCACCCAAAGCTGTCTTCACGCCGTATATTCGACGGGCAAATTCGAACACGGCATAAACTGAAAGCAACGAAAATACCACCGAAACAAACCTGCCCGTGAACACGCTGATGCCCCCCACGCCGAAGAAGCCCGCGGTCACGAGGTCGTACATCGGCGGATAAAACGCGCTCAAGCTGAAGTAAGTTTGCGTGTCGCCGCGCAGCAGCAAGGCGCCCCCGTTCAGGTGTGTAACCTCGTCCCACTGGATGGACATGTTAGAAAGTCCCTGCATGCCCCCCACGGCGAAGATGAGGAACAAAGCGTAAGTAAGCAAGAAAACCAGGAGTGCCAGTCGCCACCTGTCCGACAAACCGTTCTTCAGCCATGTCTTCAACGAACTCAAATGCATGTTTTCTTGCCTCAGGTGTTATTGAGTTAGATTTCTGGACGCAACATATAAAATAACCTAGAAAACATGTTTGCCTTCGAAACCCAACAAAAGTCTCAGTTTTTGCGCTTCACCAGAAAAGCCGAGGCAACAGTGCAAAGCACCAAAACGATGCCAAACTTTGGCTGCGGGCAAACGCACAGGCTAAGTCGCCAAAAATGTTTATTAAGTCTTAATACTTGTATAAGTGTAGATTAAAAAGAAGGATTGAAATGAGCCGCACCCAAAAAGAAAAACTTGAAACATACATGACCATTCCGCTTCAAGTAATACCCGATACTTCAAAGGAAGAGAACGTTGTCACAGCGGCAGAGAGCAATAACTTGGACAGCAATCAGGAAAAAAGAAAAAAAGAAGCAGACAAGCCCCTCTACTTCAAAAGAATTTAAAATGCGTGTGCCTACTGGGACTTCAAGCTTGAAAATCATTTTTATACTAGATGTGCCTCACAATTTAATTTCAGAGTGGGGGGTTTAAATGATGAAGTTTAGTGAAGCGAAAATGGGACGAGTTTTCGTGCTGAGATTACACGACGGTGACCGCCTTCCCGACGTTCTCGAATCATTCGCAGCCGAAAAAAACGTTTTCACGGCACTCTGTTTCTTTTTAGGCGGAGCGAAAGAAAACAGCCGCGTTGTCGTTGGCCCCAAAGACTGGCACACCCTTCCCCCAGAACCCATGGTCAAGCTCCTCGAAGGCGTCCATGAAGCCTGCGGTGTAGGCACAATCTTTACAGATGAGGAGGGAAAACCCAAGCTCCACATGCACACCAGTTTTGGAAGAAGCGAAAACACTGTCACGGGATGCGTGCGCATGGGCGTTGAAGTTTGGCAGATAGGCGAAGTAGTCATGCTGGAGTTGGCGTGCGAGAAAGCATGTAGAGCTAAAAACAAGGAAACAGGCTTCGAATTCCTAGAAATCCAATAGTTGGCACCGCCTAAGAAAGAAATATATGGTAGCCCATTAATGCCTTAAAGTTCGATTAGTTTAATATATTCTATTCCATCATACGATTTCTTGCAAGGATGCAAATGAGAAAGCCAAAATTGATGCTAATCATCCTCATTTCCCTTATCCTGATTCCATCATTCATATCGATAACCTCAAGCACCAGCACCAATTCTAACGCCGGCGAATGGCCGATGTACCGTCACGATCTGGACCACAGTGGATATACAGCTGACAGTGGTCCAACGACTCCGGTTAAGCTCTTATGGAATTTCACAACAATGGCAGCCGTTGCGTCTTCCCCCACGGTAGCTAACAACTGTGTTTTCGTAGGCTCCAAGGATGGTGCTTTATACTGTCTCAACTCCTCCGACGGTGATCTCCTGTGGTACTTTTACTCAAACGGCAGTGAAGTGAATTCGTCCCCCGCAATCTACAATAATTCTATTTACGTAGTCACAGACGACGGCAACGTTTACAATCTAGACATTGCTACGGGAACGCCTATATGGGCATCGCCAGTCGGAGGTTTCGTGTGGACATGTCCCGCAATAGCCGAAGGGCGCGTCTACGTAGGTTCGGGAGATCACGATTTCTTCTGCCTTAATTCCTCAGATGGGTCAATAATATGGACTTTCCCAACTTTATACTGTGTGCAGTCGTCGCCTGCAGTTTCAGACCGCATAGTGTACTTTGCCACTGACGACTTTCATGTTTACGCTCTTAACGCGTCTACTGGCAGTCAACTATGGCGCACCCACACCGGAAGCGTTGTCTCTTCTCCTACCGTGTGCAATGGTTACCTCTACATAGGCTCAATCGACAGTTACGTTTGGGGTTTAAACGCGTCCACTGGCGACAAGATATGGGGATATCAAACCGAAAATTCGGTCTCCTCTTCCCCTGCTGTCGCTTACGGCCGTGTCTATATAGGCTCCGACGACAATAACGTTTATTGCCTAAATGCCTCGAACGGCGAGAGAATATGGCAGAGCCCAACCAAGTATTGGGTCAGGTCTTCTCCGGCAGTGGCGAACGGCAACGTGTACGTAGGTTCTGAAGACTACAACATCTATTGTTTTGATGCTTTTACAGGAGCGAAGAAATGGAGTTACGAAACTGGAAATTACGTGGATTCTTCTCCAGCAATCGTGAACGGCACCCTATACATTGGCTCAAGCGACCATAACATCTACGTTTTCGCAGTAGGCGATTCAACCGACTCCTTACCCGCACAATCCACCAACTCTTTAGCCTGGACCACGATTTTGTCTGACGTACTTGCTTGTGCGGTGGCGGCTGCAATTGTTTTTTCAATCGCACGTTTTGTCAACTTGTCCAGATCGACTAAAAAAAACGCTGAAGCCACAAAAAATTATAGCCAGAAGCGCCCCTGGCTTTCAGAACACATCAATGCCCTTTGCATTTTGGCGATTCTGGCTTTTTCAACAATTTTCTTTGTTAATCTTGGAAGTGGACCTCTTTGGGCTGCGGACGAACAAACATACTCTCAATTGGCATTCAACATGCTTAAAACGGGAGATTACCTGACTCCTCAGGCTTTTGGCGGCGTAGCAATGTGGATTGGCAAGCCACCGCTCTTCATGTGGCTGATGTCCCTTGCATACCAAGTATTTGGCGTTAACAACTTCGCCTCAAGGTTTTGGAGTGCCGTATTCGGCAGCTTATCGTTAGTTCTTGTTTTCTATTTGGGAAAAAAATTGTATAACCTGCATGTGGGGTTTATTTCAGCCATAGTTTTAGGCACTTTTACCACATTCTACGCATTCGCAAGGCATGCTATGACCGACATCCCTTTCGTCTTCTTCATTTTGGCAAGCATATACTTTTTGCTTTTAAGCGAAAAAACAGAAAGCACCAATCGATATGCGGCTTTAAGCGGCGTGCTCTTTGGTTTGGCGTTTTTAACAAAACAGGTTGTAGCCTTATTGATTCCGCTAATCGCTTTTTTCTATTTCACTGCTACACGGAGAAGCATCAAGGTTTTCTTCACGAAACGCTTCACTCTTTTTTGGCAAGTGGCGCTTCTGATTGTTTCTCCTTGGTTGCTTTACATGATTCTCCGTTTTGGACCGGTTTTCTGGGATTCATTTTTTGTTTATTCAGGCGTCGTTCGGGCAGTTAATCCCATTGAAGGTCATGCTGAAGACTACCTTTTCTATTTCAGCTACTTGGTTAATAGCGAGAACCTGTTTTGGGTACTACTGCTGCCTTTTGCAGCAGGGCTATGTGCTTTAAACGCTGTGGTTAGGCGTTTAAAAGAAGACACCTTAATTCTTGCTTGGATGTCGATTGTGCTTGTGGCATTCACTTTTGTTCAAACAAAACTTTACTGGTACATCTTGCCGGCTTTTCCAGCTTTCGCCCTGGCCTTAAGCAACTTTCTGTATCAAATAGCGAAGAAAATACAGCGTTTCATATGGTTACTTCTATCCAAAGCCCAAAAAATAATTGAAATAGCTAAGTCCCGAAAGTAATGACAACATAGTTACGTCTAAGCTCAAGATTTGTGGAAACCAACCAGGAAAGTTCTGTGGGGCATATCGCCGAAGAAGGGCTCATCTCCCGTATAACCAAATCTTCCAGATTCATCAAGCAATTGAGTAACGTTCGAATAAGTCAAGGTCGTATTGAAAAAGGTAGAATAAGCTCCATAATCGTAAAGAATGAGATATTTGACATTCCGTTGTTCAGAAAGGCTAACAAACTCTGTAATGTTAAAGTTAGGCGTGAAGGAATCAACTGGCAACTCAGGATACTGCCAAATCTGATCCGCGGACATGTTTGCAGGCAAATAAAACCTAAACATGTCTTGGTTGAAAAGGTTGAAAGCGCAAACAATCACCGCTGACTCATTTGAGCCCATGTGACTCGTCACGTAGTGTGTGGTTTCTTCGATTGGAATGTGAAATTGATCTCTGGCCGTCATCTTATACGCATCATAACTACTATAAACGACAGCCGCCGCCACAAGAACAACGAGAAGTGCAGCCGCAATTTTCTTGTACCCACCATGGCTAACCTGTTTAGGCGTCCAAACGCTTATTTTACCATAAAGAAACAGAACCAAGCTCGCTGCGGATATGGCTAGAACGGGAAAAACAGGCGTTATGTAGCGCCACTGCTTGTTAGGAATAAACGTGAAGAAAACGTAAACTACGGCGAACCAAGCGAGCAAGAACTTATCTTCAGGTTTCCGTCGCCGCGCAAACAAGCCCAATCCCAGCAAGCCCAAAACGTAAAGCGGCAGCGAAACAGGATGAACTGGGATGTCATTAAACGGCCAAGTCATCTCAACCAAGTAGAACACAGGTGCAGGAAACCGAGCACTGTACGCTGCCCTGTCTTGACCGCCTTCCTGAATGACGTAAAACAACGTTCCTAAATCACTCACCCCATTCGTTTGGCAAAGCACGATGAGCCAAGGCACAACGACTGCGACAGCTATCAAGGGAACAAGAAGGAACTTGGTAAATCTCCGCTTCAGCTTGCCCCTGCCCAACCATAGGATGCCAGCAATCATTACGATACCTGCCACAAGTATCTGGTACTTGGCGAGAAAACCGATGCCTATGGCAAGGCAACTCAAGTAAAACGCTTTTTCCTTATGTTTGCTTAGCCACGTGAAGAAAAAGAACAACGTAAGCGTGAAGAAGAAAATCAACATCGTCTCCAACATCGCCACTCGTGAAAGCCAGAAAAACCCCGGCATCACCCCAAGCAGCACAGCAGAGACTATGGCAATCTTCGGACCGTACGTACGCTTGGCGAACTCGAACGTTACCCAAATCGAAAGCAGGGAGAACATCACAGCCGTCAATCTGCCCGCGGTAGCGCTCACACCGAGAACCTGATAGAACCCAGTCGTCAACAGATCATAAAGCGGCGGATAATACCCGTACATCGTCAGGTAAGCCTGCGTTTGCCCCCTGTACAGAAGCAACCCACCATACAAATGCGACATTTCATCCCACTGCAACGTCATGTACCCTAGCTCAAGCAGTAAAAAAAAAGCGTAAACGACACTGAAAATCAGCAGTGCTAGGCGCCACTTGTTGAAACCGTTCTTGAGCCAAGAGCGAAGATTCACTTATTGAGCACTCCAAACGACGTTGATTTATCATGTTGCAGGGTTGACTTTTTAATGTTTCATTCAGAAGGCGCCAAAAAGGAATTTCTGAAAAAAAGGGGAAAACGGCTCAGCGGGCTTACGTGGAAGGCAAAATAATTTATGATTAAGCCGTGCATTGGTCTCTTATCGGGAGAAAGTCGATTCGTGCCTAAAAAGGAAATCTCAATCATACTGCCTGCGCACAACGAGGCTTCGCGAATTGAAAAAA
>CAZZLA010000044.1:8004-8536 GCA_964655035.1 uncultured Candidatus Bathyarchaeia archaeon
ACTCTAATAGAAACAACCATACGAGATGTTCAAAATGCGGTCAGCTACTTTTCAGATTCTTACGAAATCATCGTGGCTGAAGACGGAAGCACGGACGGCACAGAAAGCATCGTAGCAGCCCTAGCAAAGGGTAATTCCCATCTTAATTTACTTCACTCACATGTTCGGTTGGGCAAAGGCAAAGCCATCAAAAGCGCGCTTCACTCAGCCAAAGGCGACGTTATTGTTTTCATGGATGTTGACTTGGCAACAAGCCTCAACCACCTGCCGCAGATAGTGAAGCTTGCTCAAGCAAAAAGGGGAATGGCCATCGGATCCCGACATCTCAGAACTTCTCGAGTGCAGCGGCGCATCTCCAGAACTCTATTCAGCTTTACTTATAACCTCGCGGTGAGACTTCTATTTCAAGATGGCATTCACGACCATCAGTGCGGCTTCAAAGCCATGACCCATGAAGTCGCAGAAGTTTTATTAGTCGAGACTAAATCAGACGGGTTTTTCTTTGACACAGAAATGATTTTGCGGTGTAGGA
>CAZZLA010000045.1:0-4744 GCA_964655035.1 uncultured Candidatus Bathyarchaeia archaeon
AACTGGAAAAACGATTAACCGGCGTCCAGGTTAAGCGGTTAGAAGACCGCAAGAAAATTGTGGAAGACAACCTGCGGCAGGTTCTTCTGGAAGTAATGCTCACCAACAACAAAATCGACCTGCTGAAAAGAATTGAAGATAAACGCCAGACATCCGAGCCGTACGTCGTGCTTTTCGTGGGCATAAACGGAACGGGAAAAACCACGACCATCGCCAAGGTCGCGCAGTTCCTCAGGGACAAAGGCTATTCAGTGGTGCTTGCAGGCAGCGACACTTATCGTGCCGGGTCAATTGAGCAGCTGGAGGAGCACGCTCGACGCTTGGGTATGCGTGTCATCAAGCACGATTATGGGGCGGACCCAGCGGCTGTGGCGTACGATGCGATTAGCCATGCGAAGGCGCATGGGATAAATGTGGTTTTGATTGACACTGCGGGTAGAATGCAGACGAACCAGAACTTGATGAATGAGCTTGCCAAGGTGAAGCGTGTTGTTTGTCCTGACTTGACGGTTTTGACTTTGGATTCGCTGATTGGGAATGATGCGGTTATGCAGGCTGAAGAGTTCCACAAGTGCGTAGGTGTTGACGCGACGATACTGACGAAGGTGGACGCCGACGTTAAAGGTGGCTCAGCTTTAAGCGTGACTTACGTGACGCAGAAGCCTATACTTTTCATCGGAGTGGGGCAGAAGTATAAAGATTTGGAACTGATTAACCCCGAAAAGTTCGTAAACATGATTGTAAGATAACGGCTTAACGTTGCTTTACAGCTGAGACTAGCTGATATCTCGCAACTTACGCTTGCTGATTAAATTGCGAATTAGATATATTTCTTGGAAGCGAATTAGTCTACGTGGGGCGTGGGGTTTTGGAACTAGTGAAATTGCCCAGAATGGCTAAAGACGAAATAGACACTTTGGTACGTGAGCAGATTCTGTGCCGCCTCGCTTTTGGAGGGAAAACTGCGCCGTACATTGCACCGTTTCAGTATGTTTTCATCGGCGGACATCTTTATTTTCACTTCACGAGTTATGGCAGAAAAATGGGTCTTCTCGAAGAGGCACAGCCGGTTTGTGTTGAAATAGAAAAGTACAAGCAGGACTTTAGCGAGTACAGTTTCATCGTTATAGTGGGTAAGTTGAAAATTGTCACCGACCAACATGAAAGGGCTAAAGCTTTAGCTAAAATGGTTGAAACCGCCAAGGCGAAGCTGTTGTCATCTGATTTCCTTCAAGCCCATGGTCTCCCAAAAGAAGCAAGCTGGTCCGCTTTATCTGAGGATAAACCTTTGGTTATCTTGAAACTTGTAGACGTAACTGAGATAACAGGACTCAAATCACCATGAACAAACACAGCGGTTTATTTGCTCTTTGTTTTGACAGATGCTGGCATTATTATGGTGAACGTTGTGCCTTTGCCCTCTTGACTCTCAAACGTAACAGTGCCGCCTAACGCTTCAGTCAGCCGTTTGACTACCGCCAAGCCGAAACCTTGCCCCTTAGCTTTTGTGGTGAACAACGGCGTAAACAGCTTCTCTTTCGCGTCTTCACCGATGCCCACGCCATTATCCTGAACTGAGATGACCACTGCGCTTTTTTCCCGATAAGCCTGAACCGTGAGTTTTCCGCCGCTGGGCATCGCTTGAACCGCGTTTGAAACGAGGTTGCCTAATATGCGTTTCATGTAAGCCGAATCCGCCGTGATTATCCGCGCGTCGCTTTCGATTTTGGCTTCGGTTTGAATGTTTGCGGGGACACTGTCCCTTGTTAGTAATTCTTGAATCATTTTTTCTATGTTTGTCTCTTCAGGGTACGGGTTGAGTGGTTTAGCGAAGTCTTGGAGGTCTAAAACTATCTTGTTCATGTATTCAATGTTCTGTTTTATCATGTTGAGGCTTTCCAGCAGGTTGGTCTTCTCATCGCATTCGGGCAGGGAAGTTATTTCCGAGTTTGCCAAGAAAACCTCTCCAATAATCGCCTGTAACGGGTTGCGGATGTCGTGTCCCACCATGCCAGCGGTCTGACCGATTGCAGCGAGTCTCTCTGAATCTTTTAGAAGCTTCGTCTTTTCCTCCACAAGTTCTTCCAGATGTTTGTTGTAATGTTCGAGTTTTTCTTTCAGAGTTTTCTGTTCAGTCAGTAACTTGGCTAACTTGAGGTTGCTGTGGCTTAGTTTGGAAATAATCTCTGCCATTTTTGTGTAGAATACCATGAGGTTATTTACTTTCTCTCTGTTCCACCGAGGAATCCTGTCGAAAGCGCGCATGTATGCTTCCTTGTCAAAACCGTACTTTTCCGCTTGAGCAACAAAAACGTCGCGATTGACCTTTTCGTCTTCGAAGAAAAACTGACCAGAGTGGATGTTAGCCATGTGCTTTCCACCTATAATGATTGGTGTAACGATATCCCACATGTTGTTCTTGCACTTGAAGGTGCGGAATTCGCCTTGTTTCACGCCCTGCGTAAGTATGAGGTCGCTTTCAAGGCAATTCTTCAGAGATTGAGCGTTAACACGGTGAAACTTGGCGCAGATATCCTGCCAGCCAGTGCCCACGAGCACGTTCCCTTTAAGGTCAATAACACTGAATCCTATTTTGATCACTGCATACAAATCATCCATCATGGACTGCAACGCAGCAACATCAATTATGTTAGATAACTCCTGTTCTTCTATGTCTGCGTCAGGCGACAGCACCGAGTCCAACTTCAGACGTAACCGCTCCTCGCTTTGTTGAAGTGCCGCCTCTGCCTTCTTACGGTCAGTAACCTCTTGCACCAGCTGATCATTTACCTCGGTGAGTTCGGCAGCGTGTCTCGTCAGAGCCATTTCTTTCTGCTTCATGTTGCGAAAAAGTAGCTCATAAGGCTTGGTAAGCCCTGTCTCTATCAAAGCCTTGTAAATAAGATAGAACGAGACAAAGGTGAGCAAATGGCCTATCATGTTTGCTATGCCGTAAACATCCGTGTAAAGAGTAAATGCCATCTCAGCGAACACTGACACAGCCATTGCGGCTACCATCAACTTGACCACACTGCCGCTGAACGCGTTGCGTTTTATTATCAGCAAGCCGATGGCGCATAAAAGAATGAAAGAAATCACGTATTCACTTATCACCTTGAAGGGCGTCAAGCCAACTCCCTCTATGAAGGCTTGAGGGAAATTTCCCCAATAAAAGATGGAACCAAACAATAAGGCAGTAACAACGACGTAGCCTGCGATAACTAAGCTTGGACGAAACTTGCGGTTGGCGAAAAACAAAGCCACGAAAAGAGAGCAGCTTAGCATGTACCGCGTGACTATCCAGAGTTGAGTGGCCAAGTTACCTCCCTGATCTGGGAAAACTCCCATCCCCCTGTAGGCAAGCGTGTGAAGCAAATCCACTCCACCGACGAAGAGGCAAGCAATGCCTATGAAAAGCAAGTAACTGCTGTCCATTATCCGGCGGGAGTTCCACGATATTGCGAATATGGCGAACGTAATTACGATGCTGAAGACCTCAACCGAGCTGTGGAAAAGCAGGTAGTTTAAGCGGCTCAAGAGGTACAGCGCAGCTATGCTAACACCTGCAGCCGAGACTAAGAGACCATACCTGATTTTCGTGCTGAGTTGCATCGTCACACGCCCTTCTCCAATAGCTGATGCACCTGTCCCTTTTCTCTTTTATCTCACATAAAACTTGTTTAAAAAACATTCATATAGTAGTGAAAGTTTATCCCAAGCAAAACCAACAACAGCTTGCGGCTCCCCGCCTATTTATGCTTTAAATAAGCGGGGCTATAGACTTTTCCGAGTCACGAGAGTTCACCATGTTAGGTTTGCTGGGGAAAGTTTTTATTAGCGTGTGAAACTTAACTTCGACCGTCAAGGTAAGGATGATTTAGGATGCCTCTGGAAAAAGGAGATTTCATTTTAATCAACTATACGGCTAAGGTTAAAGAAACCAACGAAGTTTTCGACACTACATTCGAAGAAATCTCAAAGAAAGAGCACCTTCACAAAGAAGGCGAGATATACGAGCCGAAACTGGTGGTTATAGGCGAAGGATGGGTGCTTAAAGCGTTAGATGAGAGTCTAACGACTGTGAAAATAGGCAAGGCGCAGTCTGTTGAGATCTCGCCTGACAAAGCTTTTGGGCCTAGAGACCCTGAAAAAATCAAGCGTGTCCCGCTGAAACAGCTCTTGGCGAAAGACATTCATAATCCTTCCATCGGAATGCGCATTGACTACAATGGGAAAATGGCTACCATACGCTCAATCGGCGCTGGACGTGTGCTTCTTGATTTTAATCCGCCACTAGCAGGGAAAACCCTGGTCTACGGTGTCACCGTAGAAAAGAAGCTTGACGCCAACGAGGAAAAAGTGGCTGCCCTCATTCACCGCAGAATTCCTGTCGTGGAAGCTGAACAATTCAAGCTTACCCTGAAAAAGAACACGCTAACCATCGACATGCCTGAAGCAACCTTCTATGTTGAAGGAGTTCAGATCGCAAAGAGAGGCATAGCCATGGACCTGCAAAGGCTTCTGCCCCAGTTTACGGAAATCAAGTTTGTTGAATCTTTCAGAAGCGAACCTAAACCTGAGCTTGAGCCAAAACAAAAAACAGAAGTCAAGAAAAAACCAAAGGCAAAGCCAAAACTCACAACGAAAGCAAAACCAAAGCCCAAAACAAAAGCAAAAACAAAAAGCCAAAAAACATAGCTTATTTTTCCTGGAAAAAGTTATTCCGCAATTGCTTAGCCAATTA
>CAZZLA010000045.1:4754-8394 GCA_964655035.1 uncultured Candidatus Bathyarchaeia archaeon
TTTTCGCATGCTTCACGGTTGAGGTTCAGCTTGTGGAGAATGGTGTACCTTTCCGGTCGTATGGTGGCTGCCATTTCGAAGGCTCTAACCAAATCTTCATCCTTCACACCCAGTTCGGACGCTGTTGTAGGTGCGCCAATCTGCTTAAGTGTGTCTCTGATTCTCTTCCAATTTGACTTATGAAGGTAGGCTGTTAGCACTGCTCCTACACCGCATTGTTCTCCGTGCATGGCGTGAGGGCATTTTATCATGTCGAGAGCGTGGCTGAACAGGTGTTCTGAACCGCTGCAGGGTCGGCTGCTTCCTGCGATGCTCATGGCGACTCCACAGCTAATTAACGCTTCCAGGAGCACTCGCAAACCCTCGTCGTTTCCAGGCTGGATAAGCTTGGCGTTTTGTATAACCAGTTTGGTGCTCATCAAGGCTAAGCTAGCAGCGTATTCGCCGTAGTACTCGTTCTTTTCCGCGTGAGCCAGCTGCCAGTCCTTTACCGCGGTGAATTTGGCGATTACATCACCACAGCCGCTTATGACTGAACGCCATGGCGCTTGCGTTATTATGTGAGTGTCTGCGATTATTGCCAGCGGTGCTTGTGCCATGATTGAGTATGGTTTGTCGAGTCCTTTGACGGATGCGAGTGGGCTTGCGATGCCGTCGTGGGATAGCGTGGTGGGTATGCTGATGAATGGGATGCCTTGACGGGCGGAACTTAGTTTTGCAGCGTCTATTTTGGTACCGCCTCCAACGCCGATGAGCACTCGTGGCTTCAGTGTTTTTATTTTTTCTTCTACTGTTAGGAGGTCATTGAAGGTTACTTTTTCGACGAGAAGGGTGTCCACGTTCATGCCTGTTTGTTCAAGGAGGTCGTGGACTTTTTTTCCCGCGACTTCGCAGCTTTTTTTACCTGCGATTATGAGGGCGGAACCGCTTAAGCCTAGCCTTTGTGCAACTTCGACAACGCGGGTTAGCGTTCCTTTTCCAACTGTGACTTCTCTTGGAAGCTGCATGTAATGGTAAGACGAAGACAAATCAACCACTATTCAATTATGCAGTCATAAATCGTGACAGAACACTTAAAAATTTTTTGAATTTTTGCCAAGTGTTTCATATTCTCTTGCGCTTGCGGCAGTCTATAGCCCCCTTATTTAAAGAAGAAGCGCAGGCGGATACAATCTTACAATTTATGTATGGGATATCGCTGACAACCTTAGGCTCTTCGAAACTGCAGCCTTCAACATAGCCAAACCAGAGCCTTTCCCAACAACACTCATCGTAGCTAGAGCGGCATCTATGACGGTCATAAGTATTGGTCTGGCGGTCTACATCAAGAAACGCAAGCATTAAACGGAATACTGATATAAACTGCACTCCTACAGTAGCCGTTGGCATTGCCTCCAGAGGCTCCGAGAAAATTCAGCCTATACATCAAGTCCCATGAAAATCTATTAAGAACAGGGTATATTTCAGTTTTTTCTAGGTAGCTTTAGCGGTCGCCCTGGAAAATCCTGAAGTTTTTTAGAAATCTGATGTTGCATGTTGCAAAGACTAGCGGAGGGTAATATAGCGAGTAAATTTGCAACAACTTCGCTAATTTTTCTATATGTGAAATAAAAACAGGAAATATCTTACATACGAAAAAAATAGGCAACTTGTCACAAAATCTCGGTGATTATACCCCACTGCTAGGCGTTGTGACATGTGACAACTAAAATAGATAGCAAGATGCTATTTCGGTTTAACCTGATAGCGATTAATCCAAAAAGCTCTATATTCTGACCGCTTTATAATACTGCAATATGTTGCTTGACGTTGGTTGGGGCACTGTCCCGCGCGGCGACGTAAATGTTGATATTGTAATGAGACATAACGTTACAAACTTCATTAAAGCAGATGCTCAAAAGTTGCCGTTTATAGATAGAGCTTTCACTGAATCGCTTTCAAACCACGCAATAGAACACCTTGCGGATCCTGAAAATATGGTTTCTGAACTTAAGAGAGTAACACAAAAAAAAATCATGATTAATACCCCATTATTTTTTAGTTTCGGATATCGTGAAATTTTCAAGAAAAGGAAAAATCGAGAACATATTCATTACTTTCTCCCAAACTGGTTCAGATACCGAGGGTTTAAAACTTTCATTAGCATGAGTTTGCTTCGTCCTTTACTTGGAAATAAGGTCTTGTTTCTACCTTTGCCTTTCTTCTCTATTCATGCATTTATGGAAAAAGTCTAGAGCATTTTGAATGTACGATTATATCATTACATTTTAGTGAAGATGAAGTTTAGCTAAATCTTTTTCGTAGGGTGCTTGAACATAGGGCAAAGTAGAATCAACACTGTTTTGGTTTTCTGAGTGCGCGCTTTCAGCTCAAATTTCTACTTTTGGGAGTTTTTGAAGACTGCACAGTCCATGCATTGCTTTTTTGTGCATACGTCTTCTGAGAATGGACAAATTTGAAATATTTTTGGGAGATAGGCGTTCAACGCTTCGTTTTCTACTGACTCAAAATCTAATTTAGTATTGCTCAAAAGTGCTCGAATTTCATCAGTGGTTTTTTGGGTCACTTCTTCTCCCCTTAAACAAGGCAAATCCCAGGACAGCATATAAGCCATATTCCTAGAAACCTAATACATCGAGTATAAGGTGCGCGCTAATCTATCGAAAATGGAGTCTAGCTAAGTCTTTTCCGTAGGGTGCTTGAACATAAGGCAACGTACTATCTAACCGCTTCAGGCCGGCGCGAATACAAAATGGAATCGAATTATCATACAAAAAGTGTTTTCTCTATGATTACCTTAATATAGTATGCCACGAATACCATCTATTAACTGTCTGGATTTTTTAGAGGAAGAGTTAGATCGGCTATAACAGCGTTTTTGCTTTTTCTCCAGATTATTCTGATCAGTATGTTATAAGCGCATGAAAATGTGAAAGGAAAAAAGAGTGAAGAAACTTGAGACACAAGAAGTCGATTGGCGAATATCTTGCTTTTCTTTCAGTAAAATATGACGTTAACCCTGAAAAATTCTTACATGCCCTACGTACAGCAGAAGAACATAAAAAATCAAGATGCGATAAATTATCAATCCAATATCGGGGTAAAACAAAAAACAAAATCATCTTTCTAATTAAGAGAGAGTCTGAAATCATTGCGCAATTCCCCATAGATGAAGAGTTTCTTTTTAACGAAAGCAATCACCTCAGAAATTTCATGGACACCGATGAGATTCGCAGGTATATAGCAAGGCGAGCTAGAACAGCTACTGCCAACTCCATCAAAGATTTGCGAGCTGGA
Source organism: uncultured Candidatus Bathyarchaeia archaeon (assembly GCA_964655035.1). Classification (GTDB taxonomy): domain Archaea; phylum Thermoproteota; class Bathyarchaeia; order Bathyarchaeales; family Bathycorpusculaceae; genus SG8-32-3. The sequence goes on from CAZZLA010000045.1 coordinate 8,052, forward strand.
ATGAGCCATATCAATCTGAAAGTTAAAATTTTGGAAGTTGCAGAGTCAAAGCATGTTTTTACTAGATATGGAAACCACGCTAGCGTCGCTAAAGCGTCAATAGGTGATGAAACTGGAACCATCAAACTTTGCCTATGGAACGGTCAAATAGCATCTGTCTCGGCTGGAGACACTGTTCAAATCGAGAATGCACGAGTGTCCACGTTTAGAGGTGAAAGCCAACTTAGTCTTGGAAAAAGCGGAACGGTCAGTAACGTTGAAATCTTCAAACCCAAAATGGCATCGATGGATTTGCCCGCTACTACGATCTAATTGAAGCGCGATCCTTGGATAATGCTTTGTT
>CAZZLA010000046.1:0-2152 GCA_964655035.1 uncultured Candidatus Bathyarchaeia archaeon
ATTCACGCGGAATCTGCTGAAGCAGTTATAAACCGGCTGGAATCTGAACCCATGAACATTCCGAAGCCGCTGATCGCCATGACGAACGTGATTTTGGTTATGGAGCGAACCGAGGTTGACGGGAAACCTGCAAGGCGTGTGAGTAACGCTACCGAAGTTAAAGGATTTGAAGCCCGAAAAAACGAGGTTTTGACTGAAGAGGTGTTTCACTGGAACCCAAAATTCCCCAAGTTTGCTTCTTCGGGCAACAGCGCTCTCTTGGAAAAGCACATGAAGAAAACGAGCCTAACCGATGAGGACATAAAACGTGAATTGAAGGCTAGGAAGACGGTTTTGGAGTGGATGGTTAAACAGGGTATCCGCTGCCACAACGAAGTCGCTAAAGTCATCAGGGAATACTATGCTAACCCGAACCGGATTTTCCAAAAGGCCAGAGTGGGGTTGAAATGACAACTCATTTTAGGGAAAAGCTCAAAGCCTCCAAGAGGCGTTTGGCAACCAAGCTTCAGAAGCATCATGCTGAAGAGCCTGAGAAGTCTGCTGGAGAATCAAAAACGGAATTTGAAAAACCGTTATCCGTGGCGTATCAGGTAATGGACGACAAGTCAGACCGTTTTATGCCCTTGTTCAAGGATTTAAACCAGACTCTGCATCAATCGGGTTTAAAAATTAATTTCAAAGCGTATGTGAGCTTGACAGTCCTGTCTTCGCTTTTGATCACCGCTTCGGTTGCGGTGGTGTTGCCTGTGATGCTGGTTGCTGTTTTCCATATGCCTTTAGCCTCTGCACTTCTGTTCGGCTTCGGCGGCGCCCTGTTCACTTGGGCTTTTACGATCATCGGTTTTTACCTGTACCCTGTTTACTGCGCGGATAAGCATAAACGAGAGTTAGATGACGAATTGCCCTTCACGTCGGGTTACATGGCTATTCTGGCGAGCGCGGGAGTTTCTCCTGAAAAAATTTTCTCTTCCCTCTCCAACTTGGATGTGCCCTTGGCTGCTTCCACCGAAGCCAAAGAGGTCATCAAAAACATTAACCTGTTCGGGTTAGACGTCATCTCAGCCTTGGAAAAGGCTTCAAGCCGCACCCCTTCCGAAAAGTTCCGGGAAACGATTGAGGGCATAATATCCACAATTCACACAGGTGGCAATCTGGGAGGCTTTCTGCGTGAAAAATTCAGAACAGCTATGAAACTGAAAAAGCTGAATCTAAAAAAATACTCCGACAATTTATCGGTGTTGTCAGAAGTTTACGTGGCGTTGCTTTTAACGGGTCCGCTGCTTCTGGTCATTATGGTGTCGATTATGTCGGTGTTGGGCGGGGATGGACTTGGCCTTCTTAGTCCTGATTTGCTGTTGAGCCTTCTAACTTACATGTTGATTCCTGTATGCGCCGTCATATTCCTAATAATCTTAGATTCAACCTCGCCGAAATGGTAAAGAAAATGCCGAAAATAGAAAGCAGAACAAAAAAAGTCGTGATCGCTGTTTCCGTTTTGGTAGCTGCTGCCATAGTGCTTTTCGGGTATTTTACGGTAGGTGTCAGCGCCGCGTTAGATGACTTCGTGTTTTTTGGTTTTCTATCGGTCGTTTCGCCGATAGCGCTCGTGAATTACGTTGATTACAGGTGGCGGAAAGCGGTTGACGAGCATTTGCCGGATCTTTTCAGGAGCATAGTGCAGGCTCAAGAAACTGGAATGACGCTTCCTAAAGCTTTGGAAGAGGCGGCGGAAAGAGATTATGGCCCGTTGACTCCTGAACTGAAGAAAATGACGGTGCAGATTTCTTGGGGAGCAAGCTTTGAAGAGGCGCTTCTGGCGTTTGGAAGACGCGTCGGCACAGTGTTGACGCAGAGAACCGTGCCTATGATAATTGAAGCTAGCCGTTCAGGTGGACGCGTGGAAAAAGTCTTCAATCCTATGGGTAAGTTCATACAAACAACTATCCTGCTTGAGAAAGAACGTAAAACGCAGACCAGACCGTACACCGCCATAATCTACGTGGCTCTTTTCGTGTTCCTGTTCACGATAGTGATACTTTTCAAAACGTTCTTCACGGGCGTGGACGGACTAGCTCTGTTCTCCATGCCGACGTCGTCACCTGCGAATCTGAGGCGTATCTTTTTGCATTTGACTCTTGTTCAAGGCTTCTTC
>CAZZLA010000046.1:2162-5055 GCA_964655035.1 uncultured Candidatus Bathyarchaeia archaeon
GGGCTCGTTGCTGGAAAAATGGGCGAAGGTTCTGTAAGCGCTGGCTTAAATCACAGTTTAGTGATGATGCTGCTTGGCTATGTGGCGCTGAAACTCTTTCTGTGAGGTGCTGGAAAAGTGAAGAAAATTTTTAAACGGTTTTTGCGGGATAAGCGGGCTATCACGCCTGTTCTCAGTCATCTTTTGCTAACCGTTGTGGCGGTGGCGATTATGTCATTGGCCACTTCAGCCACATTCGTGATAACCACCAATCTCAGGCAAACAATGGGTGAACGTGTTGTTGTCGAAGATGTTTGGTTTAACAGTGCGACGGGGACGCTGGATGTTCACCTGCGCAATGTGGGGAAAGCCAGCATCCAAATTTCCGGTGTTTACGTAAATCATGTAGGTCAGTCTTTCAATGGGGTTTCCAGTCTGCAAGTAAACAAGCACGATTGGCTTCGAATCGCCTTCAGCTGGGATTCCGGAGAGGCTTACTACATAGACATTGTAACAACAAGGGGGACGCATATTGCAGACTATTACAAAGCTCCTTAAACGCGAAAAACGTGGCATAAGCACCGTCATAGTAGTGATGCTGAGTCTAGTTCTAGTGGTCATTATAGTCGGCAACGTGGTGCTGTGGAGCTACCAGATGAACCAGGTGGACCTCGAAAGAACACAAGAAACCTTGACCATAGCAAACGTGACAAGAATGGAGCCAACGGGTCTCAGCATTGACGTAAAAAACACGGGTGCGATTAGCTTACACATAGTGGCTGTCTGGGTCTCGGACTCAACGGCGCATCAGCGTTACGACGCGAATGTGTTTCTAAATGCTGGAGAATCAGCAACGTACAATCGCACGGACATAGCCTTGCCTCAAAGCGTTTTCTTAGCGAAAGTTGTTACGGAAAGGGGTAACATAGCTGTTTTTTCAGAAGATTAAACATTTGTCAGGCTTTCTTTCAGTGATTCCAGCGTCTCTTCCTGATTTTCAGCCTCTATAGCGCGGATTTTGTATAATTCCGCCATTTTCTTTCCGTTCTCGCTGAGTTTTGGCATCGCAATCAAAAAGGCTCTTTCAGGCGAAACGTCAAAAATCTTTGCGAACAAAGCGATAATCGGCTGTTCGGATACCACATTTCCCGCCGACATAGCCAAATCCACAACTATCACCTGCGATTTATTCCCCTTGTAAGCCACGATGTCGAAAGAGTGATTAGCCCCAGATTTGCCCTTGAGCAGACCCGGACTCTCAACGTTTAGCCCTTCTTTCATTAGAAATTCTCGTATGGCACCGACTAAAAACCAGTTTAACGAGGATTCGGCTGTAACGTCCTCCTTTAAAGTGTAAGAATAAACGTCTTTTATGACGATTTCTTCGAAAGTTGAATTTACCTTGCAGCTTCTGCAGAAGTGCGCGGGCACAGCTACATCAAAACTTTTGCCGCAATTGCTGCATGTGCACCAGATTCCGGCTTTCCTGTAGTCAACATCGATTTTGCTGAGTTCTTCGTGGCATTTCGGACACACGTACTTGTCGCCGACTTGGAAGTTAGCCTCTAAATCCATGTATCCGCATTTCACGTGCTCGACCAACGAGCTTTTTTGAATTTCAAAGGATTTGCAGAAAGGGCAACAGTAACGAGTGGAGATGTCTGCTGAACTGCATTCTGGGCAAAAAAGGATTTTGTCGGAGAGTTTCTTTTCTAAGACCCCTGCCTTGTAGAGCTTGTTCAGGAAAGGCTCAACCTGGGATGCCTCGCCCACCATTGCTTCTACCACGGGGTAACGGTAACCAACCTTTGAATCGTAAACTGGTTCAATCGTTTCTATTTCGCCGCTTAGAAACTTGCTTAGTAACATCTGTACGTTGCGGTCTCTGTAGAGTTCAAGTTTTTCTTTTTCTTCTGATGTCTGCATTTTTTTCTTGAACCAGCTCTTTTATTATTATATTCCTCATTTAGCGCAGTAAATTTGCAACTATTATTCTACTGGACATGTTTAAGCGTTTCGAGAAGGCTTGCTCCGCGATTCTCACTTTAACATTCTGTTCTGCCGATTGGGTTTATGTTGCATAACGCCCTGTTATCTTTGAAAAAGATGTTGGCAATAATAAAGTTGTTAGGGCTTAAAGATTCAGACAGGCAATCAGCATTTAACATATAGAGCTAACGTTTAAATGATGAAACCGCCCTCTCACACCTAACCCAAAATTTGAAAAGTGAATCAGATGGCAGACCACCCCCGTTTTGGCCCCGCTGGGGTTCCCCCCATCTTCAGAATCCTCGGCGCACAATCATTTGATGTCCCCAGACTTTTGCGGGAGGAAGAGCTTGACGCCTTTGAGTACCAAGCCGTTCGGTGGGGACCGAAACCGCAGATGAAAAAGGAAGACGCTGAACGCTTGGGCGTCGAAGCCAGAAAGAACGACGTTTTGTTAAGCATGCACGGCTCTTACTACGTGAATCTCAGCGGCAAAAAGGAGGTCGTGGAAGCCAGCAAAAGGCGAATTGTTGCGTGCACCACGGCAGCTAGATGGATGGGTGCTTACGTTGTTGTTTTCCATATGGGGTTTTATGGGCGTTTCGAAAAAAGTTGTGCGTTCAAAAACTGTGTTAACGCATTGAAGGACATAGTCGAGACCATGAACAGTTTGGGAATTAAAAACGTAAAGTTAGGTCCTGAAACCATGGGCAGAGTGTTCCAAGTGGGCACTCTGGACGAGATTCTAACCATCTGCGAGGAGGTTGAGCAAACCCAGATAGTCATTGACTGGTCGCACATGCACGCCAGACGTCAAGGGCGTTTCAGGAAGGTGGAGGATTTCCGCGCGGTGGCTGAAGAGGTTGAGAGACGGCTTGGAACGGAATCCGCCAGAGACATGCACTGTCACTTCAGCAAGATTGAG
>CAZZLA010000046.1:5065-8356 GCA_964655035.1 uncultured Candidatus Bathyarchaeia archaeon
CGGATAAGGGTGAAAGACGCCACCACATCTTGGACGAAGCACGGTACGGTCCAGAGTTTGAGATGCTGGCGGAAGTCATAGCCGAGTTTAAAATGCGCCCTGTTATGATATGTGAAACACGCCTCTTGGATGTGGACGCCATGAAAATGCACGATACTTACAGAAAAATTATGGAAAGCCATGGCAATTCTGCTTCAGACTCGTTTTCCTTTATATAGTTTCTATATATAAGGGGGCTATAGAAAAAAACGCATACCAGTACCGCACCTTAAACGGCGTAGTTTTTCATTCAAAATTCGGGTTTAAGATGGAAAAACCAGCTGAAGCATGACTGAAACTTTATGTAGTTGATATGGACTTTTTGAGTATCTATGCACGCAGGTGCCTAGTGAAATGCTGCTCGAAGGTGACGCTTAAATGACTGAGACAGCAACCTTTAAAGAGCCGGTTAAGGCTTCCGAGATTGACCCGAAGTTCAAGTATGAACTTTCCCGGATGCACGGCGGCGAAAAACTTCTCAAGTGTTTTCAATGTGGAACCTGCACGAGTGACTGTCCAGTGGCAAGGTTCAGCGACACCTACAGACCCAGAACGATAATTCACATGGCGCAACTTGGCCTCAAGGAACGCGTGTTAAACAGCGATACGCTGTGGCTGTGCGCCGCATGCTTCACTTGCACGGACCGTTGTCCACAAGGCGTGGAAGTCGCAAGCGTCATCCGCGTCCTGAGAAACTTGGCTGCTGAAAAAGGCATCGCGCCTCAAGTTTTCAAAGAACAAGCCACATGCATACTTGATTCAGGTTACGCTTACAAAATTCCCTCGTTAAGAATCAAAAAACGAGAAACCCAAGGGTTGCCACCGCTTCCCAAAAGCAACCCAGAAAACATACGCAAAGCCCTCAAAGGCGTAAAGTTTCTGGAAAAAATCGAAAAGGAAGGCGAACAGCATGAGCAGTAAATACTTGATTTTCCTCGGATGTGCTGTTCCTTACCGTGTGTCAGCCTACGAAATCTCAGCCCGCAAAGTCCTCACTAAACTCGGCGTGGAACTGGTTGAGATGCCTGAATTCAACTGCTGTGGATTGCCCCTTGACCCAGTCAGTCACGAAGCCATGCTTATCTTGGCAGCGCGGAACTTGGCGTTAGCCGAACAAACAGGCTTAAACATTCTCGCACTCTGCCCAGGCTGCACTGGAACTCTGAAGAAGGTTAACAAGATTTTAAAGGAAGATAAAGCATTAAGAGAGCAAATCAACGGTCACCTGAAAGATTCAGGGTTGGAGTTCAAGGGAACTGCGGAAACGAAACATTTGTTGCAGGTGTTGAAGGAGGATGTAGGCTTGGAAAAAATACAAAATGCCGTAGTCAACCCGCTAACCATGCTCAAGGTTGCAGAGCACGTGGGTTGTCACCTACTGAGACCAAAAGAATACATTGGTTTTGACGACCCAGAAGACCCCCAAACCTTGAAAACGCTTATAGAAGCTACAGGCGCCACATGCTTGGATTACATAGATGAAACAGAATGCTGCGGCGCACCAAGCGTGGGAGTAAGCGACAAAGTCGCCTTACAGCTTGCCAGAGACAAACTTCACCACGTGAAAATGGTTGAAGCGCAAGCCTTAATTACAATTTGCCCGTTCTGCCACATTATGTTTGACACAAACGAGCTGCGCATAGAAAGGATGTTCAGCGAAACCTACGGCATCCCCGTTCTGCATTATCCGCAGCTACTCGGATTGGCAATGGGTATGACTCCTGAAGAACTAGCTTTCAACGAACTCAGAGTCGACGCCTCAGAAATGTTACAAGTAGTCAAAGAAGGAGTAAACTAAAAATGAGTAAAAACAAGCTGAAAATAGCCTTTTACTGGGCTGCAAGTTGCGGCGGCTGCGAAATAGCCGTGCTAGACATAAACGAAAAAATCCTCGACGTAGTACAAATAGCCGACATCGTATTCTGGCCCGTAGCCATGGACATCAAATACAAAGACGTTGAAGCAATGCCTGACAAATACATTGACATCACCTTCTTCAACGGGTCAATCAGAAACAGCGAGCAAGAATACATGGCTACGGTACTGCGGCAAAAATCCAAAACACTTGTTGCCTTCGGCTCCTGCGCCCACGAAGGTTGCATACCCGGATTGGCCAACCTGCACGACAGCAAAGAAATCCTCGAATACGTTTACCAGAAAGAGAAGGGACTTGTGAACCCAGAGGGAACCATCCCTAAAACCGAAACAAAAGTGGAAGAAGGCAGACTGGAAATCCCCAAGTTCTACGACACCGTGAAAACTTTAGCTCAAACAGTGGACGTAGACTATTATCTGCCTGGCTGTCCGCCACCCGTCAAGCTCATAGCCGACGCCATAGATGCCATCGCTAAGAACGCGTTGCCGCCGAAAGGTTCAGTGCTCGCACCGCTGAAAGCCGTGTGCGACGAGTGCCCCAGAACAAGAGAGAACAAGAAAATCACCAAGCTCTACCGAGTATACGAGAAAGTGCCTGACCCTGAAAAATGCCTGCTGGAACAAGGCATACTCTGCATGGGTCCCGCCACTCGTAGCGGCTGCGGCGCTCAATGCTTAAAAGTTGACATGCCATGCACAGGTTGTGGTGGACTTGGTCCGAACATGCCTGAACTGGGCGCTGGAATGATAACTGCTTTAGCCTCCATACTTGGATATGACGAGAAGGATTTATCTCCCGAGGCTGTTGAAAAGCTGATGAGCCAGATAGTAGACCCTGTCGGCACTTTCTACATGTACTCGTTACCAGCTTCAATTCTTAGGAGAAAGGTGATGAAGAAATGAAAGAAATAAGCATAAACCCGATCACCCGACTTGAAGGTCACGGAAGCATTTCCATATTCCTCAACGACGCAGGCGAAGTGGAAAACGCCTACCTGAAAATCCCTGAACTCAGAGGCTTCGAGAAGTTCTGTGAGGGAAGACGCGCTGAACTCATGGCTCAGCTCACAACGAGAATCTGCGGAGTCTGCCCCGTCGCGCACCACTTTGCGTCAGTCAAAGCTTTAGACGCCGCTTTCAATGTTGAACCGCCATCAGCCGCTAAGAAACTCAGAGAACTCATGTATCAAGGCTACATAATCTACGACCACATATTGCACTTCTACTATTTGGGTGGACCCGACTTCGTAGTTGGTCCTAATGCGCCTCCAGAGAAACGCAACATCCTAGGTGTAATCGAAAAAGTGGGCTTGGAAATAGGCAAAGAAGTCATTAAGCACAGAGCTTATGGGCAGAAGATAACTGCGATTCTCGGCG
>CAZZLA010000047.1:0-8352 GCA_964655035.1 uncultured Candidatus Bathyarchaeia archaeon
GTTCGCGTAGTAGTATAGGTAAATCATTCTGGTTCTTGCTTTTATGTTGCCTTTGCAGAGCCTATCTCCTTGGTCAAATATGGGTATTGTCTTGTAAAAACTCTCTAAGACAGGTGTGATGTCGCATACTTGCGTTTTTAAACCGAATTTTTCTGCTACAAACTTGGCATCATCAACATCTTGAGAGTTATAGGTTTCTTTTTCTGGGAGCATAAGCCCTATCACTTTGTCTCCTCCGATTGAGCGACTGGAGAGCGCGGCCACTGCGCCACTGTCGATGCCTCCAGACATGCCGAGAACTATGCCGTCAGCGCTCGCGTTTTCAACATATTCTTTGATGAAACGTCTGATTCTCTTCTCAACCTCGGTTAAGTTCAATTGTAATACAGAAGGGGCCAATTTCACCTTTGTGCACCTTGCTGTTTTATGGTCGTAGGCAAGTATTTAAGGGCAAGCATAGAATATTAGAGATAATCTGCAATGGAGACAGGATGTTCAATGGGGCGAAGAAGGAAAAAAGTAGTTCATATCCCTAAGAAGCGTTTGCCCAAGTTTTTCTCCTGCCCTAGGTGTGGAAAAGAAACGGTTAGAGTTGAAATTTTCAGAGAGGAAGGTCGTGCGGTGGCAGGTTGTAGCAGTTGCGGTCTTCAAGAAGAATTTCAAGTGAAGCCCGCCCAAGGCGAAGTTGACGTGTATTGTATGCTTACCGACAGCGTTTACGGTTCTTCAAGAAAGCCCTCTGTGACAAACACTAAAAATGCTCAATAAGGAGAAGTTTAAGCATGGTTGGGCATGTTGAGACTTACCTGCTTGATAAAATCAAAGCCGAAGGCTCTGTCCACATAACCCTCGTAGACCCCGAAATAATAACGCCATCGCAGGCGTCACGAGTTGCGGAAAACTCAAAGAGCAGCGGAACTTCCGCTATGATGATTGGCGGCTCAACTTTTGTTTCCCATTCTCACCTTGATAGTATAGTTAAAGCCATCAAACGAGCAGTCAAGATACCCACAATTCTTTTTCCGAACAATATAACAGGAATAAGCCGTTATGCAGATGCCATATGGTTCATGTCACTTCTGAACTCTGTAGACCCCTACTTCCTTATCGGCGCTCAAATTTTGGGGGCGCCTTTGGTGAAAAAGTACGGTTTAGAGGCGATTTCTATGGGTTACATTATTGTGGGTGAAGGCGGTACCGCTGGTATTGTTGGTAAAGCCATTCCTGTGCCGTATAATAAACCCGCGCTTGCCGCTGCGCACGCTCTTGCTGGGCAGTACCTCGGCATGCACTTCATTTATCTTGAAGGCGGCTCTGGGGCGAAGACTCCGGTGCCTTCAGAAATGATTCGAACTGTTAAACATGTTATTGATATCCCGCTCATAGTGGGGGGCGGAATAAGAACTAAGGGGCAAGCGTTAGCGGCAGCCTCAGCGGGTGCAGATATCATAGTGACGGGCAATATTATTGAAAGCACGGACGCAAAACAGAAAGTATCTGAAATCATTGATGGCGTTAAAAGAAAATAGCGTCTGATCAACCGTTTTGAGTTGAATCCGCTGAAGCGGCTGTATTGTCGCGGCTTTTTTTCGATTTTTATGTTAGAAAGCCAAAATAAACACGTTGTTACCACTGTTTGCAGGGAATAGCTATTTGAAGAGCAAAATGAGTGTGAGTTATAAAGATTATGTAGATACTATGGAGCACCAACTCCAACAGTTGTACGTCTTAAGCGAAGCTGCAAGGTCAAAGGGACTTGACCCTTCGCTGAAGACCGAATGCGTCATTGCAAATGACATAGCTGACTTAGTTGAGGGTCTTGTTGGTCCAAAGGCTGTGGGTGTCAGCATTCGCGAATTAAGCACGAAACTGCAAAGGGAAGAAATCGCCTTTAAAATCGCCGAGGAAATTGTTTATGGTAAATTTGGTAGGTTGGAACCAGAAGCCGCGGCGGAACAGGCCATACGCACGGCTCTTGCCATATTCACTGAAGGTCTAACTGCTGCTCCGATACAAGGCGTGGCTCAGGTTAAGATAAAGGCTAACTCTGATAGTAGCAGATACCTTGCCATTTACTTTGCTGGACCTATACGGTCGGCTGGAGGCACGGATCAAGCTTTGACTCTTGTTGTTGGCGATTTTGTGCGTAAACTACTGGGGCTTGACCGATACAAGCCTACTGAGGACGAAATTTCCCGGTTCCTCGAGGAATTAAGATTGTATGAACGTTCCGTGGGACGGTTTCAATATCACGTTTCAGATGAAGAATTGAAAAGAGCTCTTGACCGACTACCTGTTGAGGTTACTGGTACGGAATCTAATTCCATAGAGGTTTCTTCTTTTAGAAATCTTCAAAGAGTGGAAACTAACCGTGTGAGGGGTGGCGCCTTAAGGGTCGTCAACGATGGTATTGTAGGAAGAGCTCCGAAAGTGCTAACAATCATTGAAAAACTTGGCTTCCAAGGTTGGGATTGGCTCAGAGAATTCCGCAAAAAATCAGAGAAAAAGTCAGCAGGATTTATGGACGACGTAATCGCTGGGCGCCCAATTTTTTCTTTTCCTTCCAGACGCGGAGGCTTTAGGCTTAGATATGGCAGGGCACGGAACACAGGGCTTTCTGCTGTAGGGATTCATCCAGCAACCATGCTTGTGGTGGAACGTTTTCTCGCTGCGGGTACCCAAATGCGCTTGGAGCTTCCTGGAAAAGGTTGTGTCACGCTTCCCGTGAATACTATTGAATCCCCTGTTGTCTTGTTGAAGGATGGGTCAGTAGTTCGTGTTTCTCTTGAAAACTTTGAAAGCGTAAAGAACCGAATTAAGAAGATTCTGTTTTTGGGTGACATCCTGATCTGTTTCGGTGATTTCCTTTACACCAGTAAAGCGCTTTCTCCTTCGGGGTATGTTGAAGAATGGTGGGTCAAAGACTTAAAAACCGCTCTTACGGAACGCTTTGCTGGAGACATCGCGAAAGCGGCTGAAACAGCCAAGGTTTCGAAGGAAAAACTGAGCGCTTTTCTGGAAGAACCTTTCGACAAGAAGCCGACTGCTAAAGAGGCAATGCTGCTGTCCCTGCACCTTAATATGCCTTTGCATCCGACTTTCACGTTTTTCTGGTCGAACCTATCTTCAATTCAAGATGTTGAAACGCTGAGGAAATGGTTATCAACTGCCGAAGTGACGCGTGAAGATGGCTTTGCTAACAGGATTATTGGTTCCATTGAACCGAATGTGACTCAAGCGTTGAGAAAAATTTTTGCTCCACACACGGTTATGGACGGCAAGATTTTTCTTGAAGGAGACGATGCTTGCGCCTTTGCTTTTTGTCTTGGCTATGGCACTAATCGCGCCATTAAGGATGACCAAGAGGCTTCGGTGTTGAAGGCAATCAGTTCACTTGCTGGCGTTGACCTCAAGGATAAGGCGCCTACGTTTGTGGGTGCACGCATGGGGCGACCTGAAAAGGCAAAGAGGCGGGAGATGAAGCCTTTGGTCCACGTTCTTTTTCCGGTGAGTTTAGCTGGAGGTTCGCACAGAGATCTTATGGAAGCGGCGAAAAAAGGGCCGGTGTTTGTGGAAGTTTCGAGACGTAAGTGTCCCAGCTGTAAGACGTTTACTTTCAAGGTGAAGTGCGCTGATTGTGGCTGTGAAACAATCGCTGAAAGGAGTTGTCCACGTTGTGGTAGGGCTTTGAAAGATAATAGTTGCCCAACGTGTAAAGCTGATGCCGTTCAGTATCAGCGGCAAGCGTTTAATTTCAAGGAACTTCTTGGAGATGCTTGTGACTCGCTTGGCGTTTCTTTTCCAAAAATCTTGAAGGGTGTTAAAGGATTAACGAATGAGGATAAGACCCCTGAAATCGTCGAGAAGGGTGTTTTGAGGGCGAAACATGATTTATCGGTTTACAAGGATGGCACGATTCGTTTTGATGCTACTAATGCTCCGTTAACGCATTTTAAGCCTGCTGAAGTTGGAGTGCCTGTTGAGAAGCTAAGGCAACTTGGTTATTTTCATGATACGCATGGTTTGTCTTTGGCTGATCCTGATCAGGTATGTGAGCTTAAAATTCAGGATGTTGTCATTCCGCGGAAGGCAGGCGAGTATTTCCTGCAGGTTGCAAACTTTATAGACGAGCTTTTAGTCCGAGTTTACAAACTTCCAAGTTACTACAATATTAAGAGCTTTGATGATCTTGTTGGTCGTTTGATTATGGGTTTGGCTCCTCATACCTGCGTCAGCATCCTTGGCCGCATTGTCGGGTTCACCGACCTTAACGTTTGTTATGCGCATCCGATTTGGCATTCTGCTAAGCGTCGAGATTGCGATGGTGATGAAGATGCTGTTATGTTAGCGTTGGATGTGCTTTTGAATTTTTCCCGCAGGTACTTGCCTGCGCAGATAGGTGGAATTATGGATGCTCCGTTGTTGCTGATTCCTTTTGTGAACACGACGGAGGTGCAGCGGCAAGCGCATGACGTTGATGTTGATTGCGCTTATTCTCTTGAGTTTTACGAGAAAACTTTAGAGAGGGTCGAGGCTAAACAGGTCAGTTCCTTGATTGATCTTGTAAGTCATAGGCTTGGAACCGAGGCGCAGTTTGAAGGTTTCAAATTCACCACGCCTGTTTCAAACATAAACCTTGGCAATTCAACCAGCGCGTATAAGCAGTTTAAGTCAATGATTGAAAAAATGAACATGCAGCTAGAGTTAGGTGAGAAAATTGATGCGGTGGATGTAAGGCATGTCGCCTTAAAGGTGCTTACCACCCATTTCATTCGCGACATTGCGGGAAACTTGCGTGCTTTTTCCACTCAAGGTTTTAGATGCAAGTCGTGCAACAAGCGTTTTCGCCGTTTGCCCCTTCGCGGCAAATGTCGCTTCTGTGGCGGATCCTTAACTTTGACGGTTTATCGGGGTGGGATAGAAAAGTATCTGGAGGCAGCACAAGGATTGATTGATAAGTATAATTTACCTGAATATTACGCTCAGCGGATTGCCTTGATAAAAAGCGAGATCACATCCATGTTCGATAACAACAAACCAAAACAAGTTAGCCTTTTAGAATTCGCTTAGCTGTTTCTTTTCACTTGTTGCGTGCGGGCGACTATGGCTCCTTATATATACTAATCTGCATAGGTTCTGTGGTTGTAGTTTGCGCTATGCATCGCTAACATTAAGTTATGGAACTCTGAAGACTAAAGCTTTTCAACGTAAACAACACATTGTTTCTCGGTGAGTCGATATTAAGGAAGCTATTCACCCAAACGCTTACTTACAGCACGTTAAAAACGTGAAAAACGGGCTTAAAGCCAGAACCGAGATACTGAACGCTCTGGAAAAGCGGGTATCTGCCGCATCATCCATATCTGAGGAAGTCCACTTGTCTTATGGGGCTGTGATGCATCATTTGCGGCTTCTCGAAAATGAGGGAACAGTGAATCGGAAAGGAAAGCGACCGTATCTTTGGTTGCCTACGGGCTTAGGGCAGAAACGCCTCTTCAGCTAGAACTTGCATTGGCATGGTGACCGTTGACATTTTGGGCATTTGCTGTTGTACTTGTTGATAGCTGCTTTTTCTAAATCTATTCCTGTTATGTTTGCTAGCGACGCAAGCCAGGCAACGACGTCTGCAAACTCTTTTTCAGTCGCTTCTTTGTCATTACCTTTAAGAGCTTCTCCTAATTCTTCAAGTTCGTCTGCAAGCCAATCGTATGTTATTTGTATTCCGCGTTTCGAATCTCTGTGAAAGTATAAGCGTCTCATCATTTCCTGAAACTCTTTAATGTGCATACGATTCACCAATTTAAGACAAAGTGTTTATGCTTTTCAGAATTTAAAGCTTGACGACATTTATCATGGCTACAGATTTCACTGGCGTTGTTGTTGCCTGATAAATCAAAGTATGCGCAAGCTTAATAACACAGGAAAATCATACGCTCTTGTCACTTCAATTAACAAACAGGTAAAGTGTCATGAGTAGAAGTAGGAAAAAGAAGGAAAGCGCTCCAATGCCCGCGGCAAGCGCAGGATTACTCAGGTTTTTCGAGGAAGAAACCGAAGGAATTAAGATTAGACCAGAGCTTCTCGTGGTGTTTGCGGTAGCCCTGATAGTGATATCTGTTTTAGCTAAAGCGTTTTTCCCCGCCTAGACGGTTTAGCTTCTTTAACGTCTTGGAGGATGCAAGACCTCTATTCTTTGAACCGAATTGAGATGAAGAAATAGCTCGCTTCTTTCTTCTCGGCTTGCAACTTGAGGTATAGGCTGGGCAATTGTTGATCTTAAAACAACGGCTTCGGCATCTGAAAGCCATATTCCAGAGGGATCATGAGTCACAGCGGATAGAGTGCCTTCAAAACCGTAGGCTGGATCTAGAATAACTCTGATTTTTTTGCCTAAGTTTCTTTCGAGCATAAGGAATATGGAGGGCGGCACTTCTTGCTCTGGCATAGACTTGACTTCGCAGAATCTCTATAATTGCTGCTTTAAAGATAAAACAGTTGCTCCTTTAAAATATTTGTTACCTTCA
The DNA here is from genome assembly GCA_964655035.1 of uncultured Candidatus Bathyarchaeia archaeon. Taxonomy (GTDB): domain Archaea; phylum Thermoproteota; class Bathyarchaeia; order Bathyarchaeales; family Bathycorpusculaceae; genus SG8-32-3. Next base: position 6,525 of record CAZZLA010000047.1, read on the forward strand.
TGGCACATACGTTGGCAAGAATCACGTATTGCTTTTCTTTTCATTGTTTTATATTAAAATAACCACTTGATTCTATTCAAATTATAGACAAAAATGTCCTAATGGTTTTGAAGCATAGCTCCTTAACTTAGGTAGACTTTAATAGGAATAGCCGTTCCATTAGGAACCCGAACTTGAGATGGTAGACATGGAGACTTCGGATTCACTTAATCACTCAATGAACAGCGCACTGAAACATTACTCTTCCATGTTCTTTCTTCCATCATTTCAAAAGGCAGTCGCCGCAGTAGCTTTGATCTGCATAGGCGGGGTGGGAATATCCACTTTTTTCATTACGCTGCAGCTTCCCGGTACATCTCTGGTTGATGGGTTGGCCAAAGGTCTCATTCTTGGAGTTTCCCTTTTCGCCGCGGTCCTCCTCGCTGACTCTTTAATAAGCAAAACAGCTCTTAGACGCGACCCGATTTACGTTTTGAGAAGAGCCATGGCGCTTTCCCTCTTCTGCTGGATTCTATGGTTTTTTTTCGTAATTCTCGGAGTCATATTCGGAACAATTTTCGGTTTGGGGTTGTGGGTTGACTTTTGCCTTCTGGGTTTTGCAGCAGTGCTTACTTTTCGCGCTGTTGTGTTCATATCAACATCTTCAGCCGGAGTTCTACAAGGCATTTTATCTGCTTTGTTTTCCCCTTTCCTTTGCGTAGCCACTTTTCTGGTTTTCTGGGAGGTGTTGGCTATTGATACTCCTCTTCGCTTTTTGCCTTTTTTGGTTATTTCACCCGTTGCGGGTTACGTTTTCGCTTTCTTGTTTGCTTTCCTCTTGGACCAGATGGGGCGACGCATCTACGGAATGCCTGCTATGCCTCTTTTCAGGGCATTTATGCTCAACTGGGTCGCAGGGTTGAACGCGCCTTTTGAAGAGTTACTAGAAAAGCTAGGGGAAGATGAAGATGTTGAGGTTACCCTGCTGAAGTTTGATTCTTATAAGCCTAAAGCTGCAATTATTGTTCCTCTTGTTCACCCTGGTCCCTTTAAGAACATAGGCAGCAGTCTTCTGCCGTCCATGTTGAAACGTGATTTTGAAAAAGAGTTTGGCTGTGACACCTGTGTTCCCTTGGGGACCCTTGGTCATGAGCTTGACTTAGCTTCGCAAGCCCAGAACCATAAGATAATTGAGCAAGTGATAAAATCTGCGAAATTCGCTGTTTCTGCTGAGAAGGCAACGCCCTTCGTTAGAGTCACCGACGGGTTTGTCACTGCTTCATGTCAAGTTTTCGGAAAGACTGCTTTCCTTTCGTTTACTCTCGCTCCAAAAACAACCGAAGATCTGCCGCAGCAGTTGGGACGCATTGTTAATGAGGAAGCAGAAAAACTCGGGCTTGAGTGCAACGTAGTAGTTAACGCCCACAACAGCATCAACGACACGGTTGAAGTAGAAGCCTCCTTAGGTACATTACGTGAAGTAGCTTCTAAATGCCTCAAAAAGGCTGTTTCGCTACCTTCTTACGCGTTTGAAGTCGGCGCTTCCACCGTTTTCCCTCAGGAATTCACTCTGAAAGACGGTATGGGGCAAGGCGGAATCACGGCAGTTGTGGTTAACGTAGCTGAACAGAAAACAGCTTATGTGGTCATTGACGGAAATAACATGATTTCTGGGTTACGTGAAGAAATACTTTCAGCTCTTAAGGCGGCAGGGTTTCATGAGAGCGAAGTTTTCACAACCGATACGCACGCGGTAAGCGCCGTAGTTCTGGGGCGCCGTGGCTATCACCCCGTGGGCGAAGTCATGGATCATAAGACGTTGATCGGCTACATTCAGGAAGCCACAAAA
>CAZZLA010000048.1:0-6259 GCA_964655035.1 uncultured Candidatus Bathyarchaeia archaeon
GTCCAACGTTGGCTTCGGCTTAATCTCCGCCACCATCGCAAAGTCTCCCGGTGCAGCCACAGGCATCTCGTTCCTCTTTGTGCTTCCGCAGCTGTTCCTCGGCACTTTTGTGGGCGCATCCCTCTCGTCAGCAGCGCAAGTCGCCGGCAAATTCGTACCCAGCTACTACGTCACAGATGCGTTAACCTCGCTCTTCCTGAGCGGCGCGGCTTTCACCAGCCTCACCGTGCTGCTTGACTTTGCCACTGTATCTGTGTCCTGCGTAGCCATCCTCGCGGTCGGCTTAATACTGTATGACAAATACTTCAAAATCTAAATGCATCGCCAAGACCAGAACCAAACAGAACCACAAAACATGATGAGGCGGGAAAAACGAACGAAAAAATGTTAGATGCCACGGCACTGTGCGAAGAGGCAAAAGCCTCCGAGCGTAAAGAAGCATACCGAACCCTTGAGAGAAACCCAAACTGCCGAATAGGCGTGGGCGTGAGACGAACGCCACCCAACGCCACCTCCTTTTTTGTTGAAGTCATCATTTACCTGTGCCCCTGCGATGGCAAGGCGAACATAGATATCATGGAGAAGAGCCTAACTTGCCTCAAGAAGTTAAAGGCTATACACTACTCTTTAACGTGCCAATACGACAACTGCATATCATGCGAAACGACAGTGCCTTCCCCGAACTTAGCCAAGGAATACGACAAGACAAAGACACTGATGAAAGCAAGTTTCGGCTAGTAAACGGCAGAACCGAGATTCCAAAAATAAACTCTTATGTACTGCAGTGCTGGACATAGAAGAGGAGACTTGATATCTATGCGAGATGGAACAGACGAAATAGTAAAAACTGAGCTATACGGGGAAATCGAGACGTTGGAAAAACAGTACCGCGCCATTAAGGACTACCTCTCAGGAATAGAAGCTGAGGACTTGGAAATCATCGGGACTTTGCGGGGATTCAGGAGCACCTTAAGCAAGATTAGCATGCACATACTTACGTTGTACACTTTGGAGGGACAAAAAACCAAAATCACTTGGGATTCGCTTTTCACGAACATAGACAACGCATTGGAAAGGCTGCAGGCGTCTGCAAGTTCGAATCCGAGACCAACAATCCAGCTGGCCTTCGACATGTCTGATCCCAAAATCGAGGAAGTCATGTCCTACCTGTTAACCCTCAAAAAATCTCTACAGTAAACGGCTGAGTCTCGCTCCACAATTTTTTCGAATGAATTTCGTTCGATACGATAACCTGCAAGCCCATTGGGACCAGTATGTGGATGGAAGAACAATAGTTCGCGGTATTTTCGTTTGGGGCTACGCGTTTCTGCTGTTTGTGGTGACAGACTTTCTTAAAGTGCATTTCTACAAGGTGTTAGACCGCAGCGGCAAAAAGTTTCACGCATAATACGAAACTGAACAATACCGCTGGAACCAGCTTTCAAAAAGGCTCAAATCCCGCGTGCAGTCGTCAAGCAACAGTGACCAAGTCATTTGCGCAAACGAGCCTCTTTTCCCATAGGAGCCGCTTGTATATGTCGTAAAATCTTTTTCTGCTTTTTTCTCCTGTATGGTTGAAACCAAAAACTTTCGCTGTCTCACCTATCAATGACTCAGCGCTTATGCCTAAGGCATATTGAGCAACTAATTCCATGGCGTTTTCGATTTCCTCAGGTGGAATATGCCCAAGTTTTCTCTTCGATTCTGGAACCCCCGGAACTGGAATACGTGTTTGGACATCTTGAAGCCCTAAAGGCCAAAGAAAACTGGCCTTCACAACTACCTTTTGATCTATGAGCAAGAGATTAAGCGCTTCTCTTACAGCGTGAACTATTCTGGGACCCTTACGTTTTAGTCCCCATAAAGAGGCTAATCTTCGGACCGCGTAGTCAAAGTGGATTGGGCCCTCTGCAGTGACGAGTTCTTCCAGTAGTCGGCTTTGCAGCTGACGGTTTTCTTGAAAATGAAACTCGTTGGTCCTAACCACCCATCCATGTCGAGGGGAGGGACCCCGCACAGTCGCGTTAAAGTCTGCTTTAAGCGTATGCACTCTGTAAGGCACCCCAATTTTCTCTACACCGGCAAAATGAACCTTTTGAACAGCAACCTCCTGTGACAAGTCGTCGCCATCATCGCCTTCGTCATATTCCTCTTCTGAATCATCACCCGTGTTGGGGGTCTCTTTTCTCAACTGGAATCTATGCGCTTCTTCCACAGCATTAGCCAACCGCCTGATTTCAGAGCCTCTTCTCGCGACCCACGTAGGCGACCATATATGGTGAATCCGCCAACCTAACTGTTTAAGCACTTGCTCTCGGAGCCTGTCTCTGTCCCTTGCGCTACTAATGTTCAAGTATGTTTCACCGTCAAATTCTATTCCTAAGAGATAATTGCCAGAATCGTGTGGATCAACAACGCCCATATCGATAGGGCAAACGCTACACCCAACTTGCGGCACGACAGCGTAGCCAAAACGTTGAATCACCATTGCCACATCTTCCGCGATAGGAGACTCGAACTCGGCGGGATTGAGACGGGGCAACTTCAATACCTCTGGACCTTTCTCAGCATATTCAAGATAGTCATGCAGAATAACCGTGCCCTCTGACTTGGCGGTTTCTAAGTCGATATCCGAGGATTTAATTGAAGAAACAAGAATTGTCCTCTCGCGGGCACGCGTAATCGCGACATTCAAGCGTCTCTCTCCACCAGCCCGGTTAACAGGCCCGAAGTTCATGGTCATCTTGCCCTCGAAGTCGTAACCATAACCTAGACAAATTACTACCACATCCCGCTCGTCACCTTGAACGTTCTCCAAGTTCTTAACGAAAAAGCCCTCTAACCGATCCTCCTTGAAGAAGTGCTCGCACTCAGGGTGCTGCCTGCGACGGCGGTCAACAGCTTCTTCAACAGCATCCATCTGCACTATACTAAAGGTTACAACTCCAAGAGTTTTCTTTGGGTACCGCTCAAAATGATCAAAAACCAAGTCGGCAACAACCTCCGCCTCTTTCAAGTTGTTACGTTGACCGCCTCGATCATAGACGCCGTCAGGGACATGGACCAGTTTTACACCCAGAGCCTCATTTTTGGCTATTGCGGATGGAAAAGTTATGAGAGTCCCATCATAGAAATGATTGTTAGAAAAGGCAATCAGCTCTTCATGCTTGCTACGATAGTGCCACCGCAAAGTCTTCACCGGAAGCCCAATCCCCACGGCTTCATCAAGTATGCTGTCGAAAACCTCAACCGTTTCGTCGCTGACTTCGTCCCAGTCAATATCTTCAAGCAGAGATTTTTGGAAGAAAGAGGTGGGCGGCAGTTGCTTGTTATCGCCTGCGATAACTATTGTTTTTCCACGATAAATAGTGGCAATCGCGTCCTCAGGAACAATTTGAGACGCTTCATCAAAGAGAATCACGTCAAACTTCATCAGTTCAGCGGGGAGAAACTGGCTTACAGACATGGGACTCATGAGCAAGCAAGGTTTAAGCCGCGAAAGGAGATGGGGAATCCGCTGCAAGAGAGTACGGATGGGCATTAGCCGCCTCTTTTTCACGGCTTCCTTTAGTAACGTGGTTACTTCTGAGTCGTTTGCTTGGATAAGTATGTCCTGTGGCTTTCTGCTGTTTACGGCCTCTATTACACGATTTGAAGAAAGGCGAATTAGCTCTTGATCCAGTTTGCTGAAGTCAGCGATAAGCTGCTCGTGCTTTTCCCGTCTGAATTCGCCTAACTTAGGGTCCTCTTCATACAGGTGATTAATCCATTCTTGATATGCGGCTTTGCGGAATATGTCCACAAGCTGAGAGTCGGGAGGAGGATTCGTGACGAGCCTTTCAAAAAACGCAGATAAGCCTCCTAGCGAGAAAAGACGTTTCGTTTCTTTAAAATCGACCCAAACTTGCAGGTCGTCAACATGTTCTCGGAACCATTTAAGCCTGTTTTGCATCGCTTCAATGTCCATTTTTTGCAGTTTCTGACCCTTATACGTTAACTCGGTTTCGAAACGGGATTCCAAAGCCGCCAAGGATTTCAAGGCCGCATCGTAATGTCTTATCAGGTCGCTGTTTGGGGGGGCGTGTGCGGCTCCAAGGGAAACAATTTCTCCAAAGGCTTCAGGAATCTGAGAAGACCCAAACAAGGTTTGAAGTTTTCTAGTCCAGTTAAGAACCGAAAGGATTTCTTCCCAGGGGGTTTCGAGTCCTGAGAAGCGGAAGCCAAATTTCTTTTGGAGAAGCTCGCGTTCAGCGAGAATTTCCGCTTCTTGTTTTCTAACGTGTTCTGCGTCTTTCAGGTCAGCTATTAGCTGTTTGTAGGTTTGTGGCTCTTCGCCCTTGCTTGTTTTCAAGGTTTCTGTTGTAATTTCACAAAGAGCGCCCAGTTGTTTTTCAACCGAACTTGTCCAGTTCTGAAGCATTCTTAGAGGCGTCTCGTACAGCGGCAAACTCGAGTGAGGTAGGCGGGACATGGGTAGTAGTTGGCTTAGCTCTTCTACAAGTTTGTGCCATTTTTCGAATGAGTCTTGTAGTTCACTGCCGATCTGTTTGATTATGAGCGGTGGGTTTGATCCGTATGAGACTAACTGGGCTATTTTATCAGGTATACCTGCAGCGCCTGATATTCTGAATAGCTCTGATGTGGTTTCTATGGCTTTTTCTGCTTGTTGAAAATCTGTTTCGTACCCTTGATAAAAGTGACCTAGCATTTCATGAACTGTTTCAGCTGAGGCGTCAATTCTGGCGCTTAGCGTTTTCAGCCTACGCGCGTCAACTAAATCTTGCAAAACGGATTTAGGAACCTTGCCGTCATGAGTTAGCAGGGATATCTGTTTTTGATCGTGATAGAAACCTGGGCGGAACCATCGAAGAGAACTTTTGTACAGATCGTTATAGCGTCTTATGTATTCATCTAGGTCTATGTCGAAAATTTCGTCTTTATACGTTTTTTCTAGCTTAAACTTCAGCGAGCGGTGTTCCTCATAATCCTTTTTCATTTTCGGAAAGGCTTCTTTCACTTGCAAGAAATAAGAGGGATCTAACCATCGCGGTTCGGGCTTTTCTTCAGAGAAGCATACGAGGGCAATTCGGAATAGTTGTCTCACGCGTTCGGGGGTGATATTTTCTGTCGATACGCCCAAAAGCGGGGCAAGCTGCTGCGATGTCTCGTTCCACTTTTCGGATAGAACATGCGTATCCTTGGCAAAACCCGAGAGCGCGTCTCGCTTTTCAAGAAGCATGCTTTGTTCTATGCTAGTAAGCAAAAGCAATTTGTTAATTGCCGCGAGGGCTTCTTCGAATTCGGCAGAGCGTGTGAGAACTAAGCTGAAGAAAGCGGTGTTGTAGTGTTCGAGTATGCGACTTCGGGTTGTTTTACACCATTCAGATGTGGAGTGGTGGCTTTCTGCTTCTGAGATGAGTTGATCAAGGTTAGGATTCGTTACCCAGCTTGCTTCGGGTTTCGGGCTTTCCAAGAGAAGGTTCCCGATTTCAATTAGCCATTTCACCTGATCAAATGTTGAGAGCGTGTTCAAGCCCAGCTGGTTTGCGATCGTGCCTGCTTCCGTTCTTAACGCGTCTATGGTTGAAAGTATCTTGGCGAGGAACATTGACAGCTCTGAACGAACTTCCACATTGTAGGTGTTTACTCGATACTCACGCCATGGAAATTCGGGGTCATCAACTACGCGCCAAACGTTTTTCAGGCGGTACATTAAATCCTCTAATACACGCATCTTTTGAGGAGTCAGACCTCCAGGGTTTGGCATCTCAAGGGCGACGTAGGGAACACACTCAAGACTTGAAAGATCCCCCAATACTTCGTACGTGCTTTTTTGCAGAGTGGAGCGCGTTTTGTGGAGCGCAACAACATAGTTGTTCAAGCTGTCTCTCAGCACCGACATCTTTTCGAATTCGTGTGGTGAGGGCAGTTTGCGGGGAACCAGACGTTCATCGAGGCATCGTTTAAGCTCAGCCACAACTTCGCGTTTGTTGGCTTTGCTGCTGTGAAGTTCCAGACAGAAGGAAGACAGCCCAACCTCGCGGAGTCTTTTATAAACAACTTCGAGGGCGGCCATTTTGTCGCTTACGAAGAGAACAGATTTTCCTTGAGTTATGCATTCGGCAATGATGTTTGCGATTGTTTGGCTTTTACCTGTGCCTGGAGGTCCCTGCATGACAAAGCTTTGTCCACGCAGGGCGTATTCGATTGATACTCGTTGGCTGCTGTCAGCATCTAAGACTTGAAAGGTTTTTTCAGC